>JAGRNP010000062.1 GCA_020440705.1 bacterium
GCCTCGACCGCCGACAGGGCCGGTCCCGGCAACAGCAGGGTAAGGGCGAACCCGATGCCGAGAAATCGTCCCCATCGCCCGCCATGCGCCGCGCGAGGGGCCTGGTCGCCGGGCCGCGCGGGGCGGCGACGGCGGCGGGCTTCGGTGCGGGCATGTCCAGTGCGGTCAGCGGGCATGTTCGTCCTCTGGAAGTCTCCCGGGGAACGGATTCCCCGCGGAGGTTGGGCCTCCCGGAGCCCGAATTGTCGACCCGGGCAGCCACCCGGGCCCGGGAAGTCAACCGGGGTTGGCTTCCTACGCGACCACGCGGTCGAGGTTGCGATCCGGAACGCGTTCGGCGGGGCTTCCCGTCTCGCCGGCGGGCGGCCACCTGCGAATGTGGCCGGATCGCATGATGATACGGAAGCCGCCCGCGGCGGGCAATACGACGCGCCCTACCCGACGCCCACCAGGTGGACCACCGACGCGCCCGCAGCCCCGTCCGGACAGGTGACCGCCACGAGATCGCAGCGCAGATGGGTCCAGACCAGGTCGGGGTGTTCCGTCAGCCACCGCCGCCCGAGCCGCCGCATCCGGGCGAGCTGACGCCGGTGCAGCCCGTGCAGCGGATCATCGAGGGCGTCGGCGGCGCGCGTCTTGACCTCGACGAAGGCCACCGCGCCGCCCCGACGGACGACCAGATCGATCTCGCCGCCGGGGCGGCGGTAGCGCGTGTCGAGGCAGGTGTAGCCGCAGTGCTCGAGGAAGGCGCGCGCGAGGCTCTCGCCCCAGGCGCCACGGCGGTGGGCCAGGCTCATGGTTCGTCCGATCCGGGGAGGCGTGCCCGCGGACCCGTGCAAGGGTCGTGCCGCGGGCGGACGGGTCAGAAGAGGCGGTCTTCGTCGAGCCGGGCGATGGGACGGTAGGAGAAGCGGTGGATCGGGCACGGCCCCCGCTCGGCCAGGGCCTGCCGGTGGCGCGCGGCGCCGTAGCCCTTGTGGTCGGCGAAGCCGTAGCCGGGGTGGTGGCGGTCCCAGGCGGCCATGATGCGATCGCGAAACACCTTGGCCAGGATGCTGGCCGCCGCGATGCAGGCGCTCGTGCCGTCGCCCCGCACCACCGCCTCGGCGGTCCACGGTCCGGGCGGCGTCTGCAGCCCGTCGACGAGCACCAGATCGGGCGCCCGGCGCAGCCGGCGCAGCGACCGGGCCATGCCCTGCAGGGTGGCCTGCAGGATGTTGACCCGGTCGATCTCAGCGGATGAAACGGCGCAAGCGCCCCAACTGAGGGCGCTTGACCGGATCTCTTCACAAAGCGCTTCACGCCGCTTCGCGGGGAGTTTCTTGCTGTCGTCCAGGTCGGCCGGGACCCACCCCGGCGGGAGGATCACCGCGGCGGCGACCACCGGGCCGGCCCAGCAGCCGCGACCGGCCTCGTCGACGCCCGCGAGCACGAGGCGGCCCTCCCGGCTGCGTTGCCGGTCGTAGGCCGCCAGGTCGGACGTCGGCGCGGCGCCCACGCGCCTACCGGCGGGCTTCGCGGATCCTGGCCTTGCGACCGGTGCGGCCACGCAGGTAGTACAGCTTGGCCCGGCGGATGCGACCCTTCTTCTTCACCGAGATCGAGTCGATGTTCGGCGACTCGAGGGGGAAGATGCGCTCGACGGCGATGCCGCCGCTCATCTTCCGCACGGTGACCGAGGCCTCGAGGCCCGTGCCCGCGCGGCCGATGACGGCCCCGATGAAGTTCTGGATGCGGGTCTTGCCGCCCTCCTGGATCTTCACGGCGACCGTGATCGTGTCGCCGATGTTGAAGTCCGGCAGGTCGGTGCGCAGACCGGTGGCGCGCATCTGTTCGACGATGTTCATCTCTGCCTCCTGACAGACCCGCCCGCGGGGAACTCCTCCGCGGCGGGCATTCGACTCAGCCCGCAGGCGGGCCAGGGTGAAGCCTTCGCTCCGTTCTCGAAACTGCTACGGCGCGTTCCCGCCGTCCGGCCCGTTCCCGGCCGCGGCGGCCAGGTCGGGGCGCTTCTCTTGCGTGCGCTGCCGGGCCCGTTCGGCCCGCCACGCCTCGATGTTCGCATGGTGCCCCGACAGCAGCACGTCGGGCACCGTGAGCCCCCGGAATTCCGGCGGCTTGGTGTACCACTCGCAATCGAGGCCGCCGTCGCGGACAGCGGTGAAGCTGTCGTTGTTGGCCGAGTCCTCGTTGTGCAGCACACCCTCGATCCGTCGGACCAGGGCGTCGGCGATGACCAGGGCCGGCAGTTCGCCGCCGCTGAGCACGTAGTCGCCGATGGACACCTCGCGGTTGATCACCAGCTGGATCGCCCGCTCGTCGATGCCCTTGTAGTGGCCGCAGACGATGATCAGTTCGCCCCTGGCCTGCAGGTCGTCCAGCAGTTCGAGGGTCAGGGCCTCGTCGAACGTCTCCCCCTGGGGCGTGGTCAGGATCACCGTGGCGTCCTGGCGCTCCCGGGCGTGTTCGACGGCCTCGACCACCGGCTGGGCCATCATGATCATGCCGGCGCCGCCCCCGTAGGCCGTGTCGTCCACGGTGCGGTGCTTGTCGACGGCGAAGTCGCGGATGTCCACGACCTCGTAGCGCACCTGCCCCTGCCGCTCGGCGCGGCCCGGGATGCTCGTTTCCAGCACGGCACGCACCATGTCCGGAAAGAGCGTCAGGATCTTGATGCAGGGCACCCCGCCGTGGTCAGCCGTGCTGGACATCGAGCAGTCCTTCCGGCGGATCGATCACGAGGGTCCCTTCCAGTTCGTCCTCCGGGGCCAGGATCGGCGCCACGGCCGGGATCAGGATCTCCTGTCCCGCCCGCCGCGGATCCGGCACCACCAGCAGGTAGGAGGCTCCGGCGAGGCGCACCTCGCTGACCCGCCCCACCGCTTCGCCGGCGACCGTCCGCACGTCGCGGCCGACCCAGCGGAAGGGCAGCCCTCCGGCCGGTCGCGGGAAGTCCGGCGCCAGGTAGTCGCGGCTCGCGAAGCCCAGCTCGCGGCCGACCATGGCGTCGGCGGCGTTCCGGTCAGCGACGCCGGCCACCGTGATGGCCTCGCAGGCGCCCGCCGGACGGTGCCGGACGATGTCGGCCCGCGACCCGTCGGCCCAGGACAGATACGCGCTGTCCAGGAGCTCGGGCCGGAAATCGATCAGGGGGTAGAGCTTCAGCTCGCCCTTCAGACCGATGGCCTTGACCACCTCGCCGATCCGCACGAAGCGGTCCGGCGTCGCTGACTCCCGTGCCGTCACGACCTACTCGACGATCTCCAGCCCCACGCGCTGGTCGGTCTTGGCGCTCGCGGCCATCAGCAGCACCCGCAGGGCGCGGGCGGTCTGGCCGCCCTTGCCGATGACCTTGCCCAGGTCCTCGTCGTGCACGTGCACCTGGTAGATGTCGCGATCCTGCTTGCGCAGGACGTCGATGCGGACATCATCCGGGTGCCGCACGAGGTTGACGACCACGTAGGAGATCAGGTTCAGCACCGACTCCTGGCCGATCGTCAGTTCCTCGTCGCCGTCCAGGTCCAGCTCGGCGGGCGTCGCCTCCGACACGTCGGGGCTCAGCTCGTCTTCCCGCCTGGTGTCGTCCGGGGCGCTCATTCGCCGTCCTTCGCTTCTTCCTCGGCCGCGGGAGCCTCTTCGGCTGCGGCGGCCTCGCCCTCGGCGGCCTCGGCGGCGGCGGCCTCGGCCTCCGCGGCGGCAGCGGCAGCGGCGGCGGCCTCCTCGGCGGCCTTCGCCTCGGCGGCGGCCTTGGCCTCGGCCTCTTCCTGCGCCTTCTTGGCGGCGGCCTTGTCGGCGGCGGCCTGCTCACGCGCGGCCAGCTTGGCCTCGGCGCCGGTCTTCCAGGCGGTCATCTTGGCCTCGATGGCCGCTGCGTCCAGACCCTCGCGCACCAGGCTGTACTTGTACAGGACGCCCTCGGACCGGAGCAGGCTCTTGGCCGTCTCGCTCACGGTCGCGCCCTTCTGCAGCCAGGCGATGATGTCGTTGTCGTGCAATTGCACTTCGGCGGGATCGGTGAACGGGTTGTAGTAGCCGAGGTTGGCCAGGTAGGCCCCGTCACGGCGCTTGCGGCTGTCCAGGACAACCATGCGGTAGAACGGACGCTTCTTGCGACCCATGCGGGTCAGTCGGATCGTCGTCGCCACTATCGACCTCCAATCGAGTGGTGTCGCCGTCGGCCCCATGCCGGCGGCGTCAGCGGTCAGCGGCCGCCCAGCATGCCCTGGCCGAAGGCCTCGAGGCCTCCCGCGGAGTTGATCTTGCGCATCATGCTCCGCATGTCCCGGTACTGCTTGAGCAGCTTGTTGACCTGCGAGACCGTGGTCCCGCTTCCGCGCGCAATGCGTTTGCGCCGCGAACCGTTGATGATGTCGGGCTTCCGGCGCTCGCCGGGCGTCATCGAGTTGATGATCGCCTCGACCTGGGCGAACTGCCTGTCGTCCACCTTGGCCTTGTCGAGCACGTCGCCGTTCATGCCCGGCAGCATCTTCAGGATCCCCTTCAGGGGGCCCATCTTCTTCATCTGGCGGATCTGGTTCTGGAAGTCCTCCAGGTTGAACTCGCCGGCGGCGAATCGCGCGGCCATGTTCTCGGCCACGTCCAGATCCATGTTCTCTTCGGCCTTCTCGATCAGAGAAAGCACGTCGCCCATGCCGAGGATGCGGCTGGCCATGCGGTCGGGGTGGAAGACCTCGAGGTCGTCCATCTTCTCGCCGACACCGACCATCTTGACGGGCTTGCCCGTCACCTCGAGCACGCTGAGGGCGGCGCCGCCCCGGGCGTCGCCGTCCATCTTGGTCAGGATCGCCCCGTCGAAGTCGAGGCGGCGGCTGAACGTCTCGGCGATGTTCACCGCTTCCTGGCCGGTCATGGCGTCCAGGACGAGGAGCTTCTCGTCCATGGGCACGGTCTTGACGATCGTCTCGAGCTCCTGCATGAGCGCGTCGTCGATGTGCAGGCGGCCCGCCGTATCGACGATGAGCACGTCGCACTTGTTGTCCTTGGCGCGGCGCTGGCCCAGCTTCACGATCTGGGCCGCGTTGCGGCGCTCGCGGTCGCTGTGCACCGGCACGCCGACCTGGTCGCCGATCACGTGCAGCTGGTCGATGGCCGCCGGGCGGTAGATGTCCGCCGCGACCAGCATGGGGCTGCGCCCCTCCTTCTTCAGGCGGGCGGCGAGCTTGCCGCAGAAGGTCGTCTTGCCCGAGCCCTGCAGCCCCATGACCATGACCGTGGTCATGCCCCTGGTCTGGGCGTTCTCCACGTCGAGGTTCAGGGGCGCCGCGTGGCCGCCGAGCAGGGACGTCAATTCCTCGTTGACGATCTTGACCACCTGCTGGGCCGGCGTCAGGCTGCCCAGCACGTCCTGACCCAGGGCCTTCTGCCGGATGGACTCCACCAGCTTCTTGGCCACGCCGTAGTTGACGTCGGCCTCGAGCAGCGCCATGCGCACTTCGCGCAGCGCCTCCTTGATGTTGTCCTCGCTCAGGCGGTCGGTCCCGGCCAGCTTCTTCATGGTCTGGTCGAGGCGCCTGGTCAGATCCTGGAACACGTTCGCTCTCCGGTCGATCGCCACCGGGCCCGGCCCGGGCGCAGCGCGCGCCGATGCGCCCGACGGGCGCACGGCTCCCCCATCGGGCGACCACCTGGGCCCCCGCAGGCACCGCTGCGACAAGTCTTTGTCAACTCGTCAAATACACAGCACGACGAACCCACGGCGACCGTTGCGGGCCGCCCCTGGGTGGGTTCGGACCGCGAAATCTAACAGTTTGAAGGGGTTTTGGCAAGAATTTGCCGAACGAGGCGCCCGCCCCCGCTCCGGGCGGAGCCACCGCGCGTTCGCCCCACCGGACGACGGGCGAATTGCGCGGGCGCCTCGCCCGTCCGGGAACCCTCCGGCATCACGTGCCGCCGCCGGAATCTCCGGCTCCGGGAATGGGACTTGCAAATCCCAGTTCAAAAGGGGACATTGCCTGCAAGGGAGGTTAACTCATGAAAACGAAATCGGTTATCATCTTCGCCCTGGCCGCCGTCACCCTGATCCTGGGGACCGACGCCGCCCAGGCGACCAGCACCATCGCCTCCGATTTCCGCAACACCTACCCGGGTGCGTGCCAGGAGATCCTGGATGCGACGACCAGCGGTCAGAACTGCAGCCTCTGCCACGGCGGCGGCTTCAGCCTGAACGACTACGGAAGCGATCTGGCCGATGCGAACCGCAACTTCGCGGCCATCGAGAACATGGATTCGGACGGGGACGGGCGGACCAACCTGCAGGAGATCACCAACGACTGCACCATGCCCGGGGACATGTCCTCCCCCGCCGAAGCCGACACCTGGGGCACGATCAAGGCCCTCTTCCGCTAGCCGCCCGCGGCCGCGTCGATCGGGCCGCCCCTGAGCAGGGCGATCCGGTCGGCGCGGTCGTCGGCCCCGCAGAGCCACGACCCGCTGACCAGGATGTCGGCGCCCGCCTCGCGGCAGCGGGGGCCGGTCTCGGCGTTGATCCCGCCGTCGACGTTGATCAGGTAGCCGAACCCCTCCTCGTGCCGGCGTCGCGCCAGTTCCGCGATCTTGTCCACGGCCACGGGGTCGAATTTCTGGCCGCCGAACCCCGGCTGCACGCTCATCACCAGCACGAGATCGACCCGGTCGAGCCACGGCAGGACCTTGTCCAGCGCCGTGCCGGGATTCAGGCTGAGGCCCCGCTTCAGGCCGAGCTCGCCGATGCGCCCGAGCGTCTCCGCGACCGGCGCCTCCGACTCGACGTGGATCGTCAGGCCGTCGACCCCCGCCCGGGCGAAGGCGTCCACGTAGCGGTCGGCCCGGCTGATCATCAGGTGGGTGTCGAGGGGCTTGTCGCTCAGGCGGCGCACGAAGCCGCAGATCATGGGCCCGAAGCTGATGTTGGGCACGAAGTGGCCGTCCATGACGTCCAGGTGCAGGAGGTCGGCCCCGGCGCGTTCCAGGTCGCCGACGTCGTCGGCCAGGCGGGCGAAGTCCGCCGAAAGCAGCGAGGGCGCCACCCAGGCGCAGCCTTCAGCGGGACGAGGCAACCAGCTCAAGACGTTCTCCCTTGCGGATGCGGCGGCCCGGCGGCGGGTCCTGCGACAGGACCACGTTGGGCGCGGCGGTGGCGGTGCGCTCGTAGGTGACGGGTGCCAGCACGAAGCCCGCATCGGCGATGGCCTGCCGCGCCTGGTAAAGCGGCACGCCCCGCAGGTCGGGCATGCGCAGCAGCTCGGCGGCGGCGGGCTCGGCCACGACCAGGTCGACGACCACGCCCTTGTAGGCCTCGACCCCGGGCACCGGGTTCTGGTAGTCGACCACCGGCTCGGTGGCGCCCGGACGCGGCACCCGCAGCACGCGGCCGAGCTTGTAGTTCTCGCGCTGGAGCGTGATCTCGGCCTGGCGCAGGGAGAGCCCCAGCAGGCGCGGCACCGCGCCGGCCGGCGGCCCGCTGCTGGTGATCACCCGCACGATGCGTCCGCCCCGGATGCGCGACTGGGCCGCGGGGATCTGGTCGAGGATCATCCCTTCGGGGATGGTCGGGTGGGCCCGCTGGCGCGCCACCGCCACGTCGAGGCCCACGGTTCCGAGCTGCAGTTCGGCGCCCTCGACGGTCATGCCCCGCACGTCGGGCATGGTCACGACCTTGTTGCCGTGGATGACCGAAGGCAGCACGAGGAAGTTCACACCGAGCAGCAGCGCCCCGCCGGCCGCCACCAGCACGCCCATCAGCAGCAGGAATTGCCAGAGCTTCACGCCTCGTTCTCCGTTCCTTCGGTGTCCGTGCGGCGTCGCAGCCGGGCGGCGAAGAAGCCGTCGCCACCCGGCGGCGTGCCCGCATCGCCCGGCAGCCAGGTGCGCATCCAGGCGCCGTCCGCGGCCGGATCCGGGACCAGCTCGGGGCGGCGTTCACGCAGCGCCCCGAGCACGTCTTCGTTCTCCTCGGCTTCGAGGGAGCAGGTCGCGTACAGCAGACGCCCCCCGGGTCGCAGCAGCTCCGCCGCACGGTCGGCCAGGGCGAGCAGGGTGCGCGCCTTGCGGGCCGGCGTCGACGGACGCAGCCGCCACCGCCCGTCCGGGTGGTGGCGCAGCACGCCGGTGCCGCTGCAGGGTCCGTCCAGCAGGATACCGCCAAAGACGGCCGGCGCAAAGGGAGGATGCAGGCCGTCGGCCTGCACCGCGAGCGTGCGCCCCGGCGCCGCGCGGTCCAGGGTGTCGCGCAGGAGCGCCATGCGCGCCGGGCGGCGGTCCATGACGACCAGCGGCGCCGTGGTCGGCAGCACGTGGGCCAGATGGGCCGCCTTCCCGCCGGGCGCGGCGCACAGGTCGAGCCAGGGCCCGACCAGGTCCCCGGCCGTGAGCCACGCCGAGGCTTCCTGCACGGTCGCGTCCTGGACCACGAGGCCGGGCCGCGACGCGAGGATCTCGCGCACTGCGGACCGCCCCGGGCGCCCGTCCAGCGTCACGGCGGTGTCCCCCGGCCCCACCGCGGCCCTCCCGCCCGCGGCGACCACGGCCGCGGCCACGGCGGCGGGGTCGTCGCCGCCCAGCACGTGCAGATGCACGGGTGGCGGCGTGTTCGTCGCGGCGCAGAGGCGTTCGGCCACGGCGTCGCCCCAGCGATCGCGCCAGCGGGTCACCAGCCATTGGGGCAGGCTGTGCCAGGTGGCCAGCCAGCGGGGACGGTCCGGTTCGAGGGGGGCGAAGAGTTCGCGCAGGGCCGCCTCGCGCGCCGCGGCGTCGGCACCGTCGGGTCGCAGGCGCCGCCGCGCCGCCTGGAGCAGTCCGTTGACGAACCCGACCTTGCCGCGGCCGGCGCGGGCGCGGGCCAGTTCCCCCGCCTCGTGGATCGCCGCGTAGGGCGGCACGCCGTCCAGGGCCAGCAGCTGGTGCAGGCTCAGACGGAGAAGGGCCGTCAGCACGGGGTCGCCGGGCGGCCGCTTGCGGCTGAAGGAGGCGATGACGTGGTCGTAGCGGGCCTGCCACTGGAGGGAACCGCGCACCAGTTCGGCCAACAGGGCGCCGTCGCGCGGGGCGGCCAGGGCGAGGCCCTGTTCGAGACGTTCGTCGCCGTCGGCGCCGTCGGCCACGTCGACCAGGATGTCCAGCGCCAGGCGCCGCACCCCGCCCTTCATGAGCGCAGCTTGTCGCCGGACGAAATGGTGAAGCCGCGCAGGAACTCATCCACCGGCAGCGGCTTGCGCCCGGGGCACTGCAGCCCCGTCAGCAGCAGCGAGCCCTCGCCGCAGGCGACCTCGACGCCGTCGGACCCGACCCGCAGCACCGTGCCCGGCTCCTTGCCCGAGGCGAGGAAGCTCATGGGGCGCGCCTCGGTGACCTTCAGCAGCTTCTCGCCCAGGTAGGTGGTGGTGCCCGGCCAGGGCTGCAGGGCCCGGATCTGGTTGTGCACCGTGACCACGTCCCGATCCCAGCGCACGGCCGAGAGCGACTTGGTGAGCTTGGGCGCGTAGACCGCGCCCTCGTCCGACTGGACGCAGGGCGTCACCTGCCCGTTCTGCAGGCCGCGCAGGGTGTGGATGAGCAGGTCGGCGCCCTGGCCGGCCAGGCGTTCGAAGAGGTCGCCCCCGGTCTCCTCGGGGTGGATCGCCACCGAGCGCTGGGCCAGCACCGGGCCGGTGTCCACGCCCGCGTCCATGCGCATGATCGTCACGCCGCTCCAGCTGTCGCCGTGCAGGATCGAGTACTGGATGGGCGACACGCCGCGCCAGCGCGGCAGCAGGCTGGCGTGCACGTTGATGCAGCCGAAGCGGGGCGTCGAGAGCAGCGGTTCGCGCAGGATGTGCCCGAAGGCCACCACCGCGATGGCGTCGGGCTCCTCGGCCAGCACCGCCGCGGTGACGCTCCGGCGCTGGCCCTTGCCGAACTCGATGACCGGGATGCCGTGCTCGCGGGCGGCCGCCTTGACCGCCGTCGGCAGCATGCGCCGGCCGCGTCCGGCCGGACGGTCCGGCTGGGTCACCACCAGGGGCACGTCGAAGCGGGCCTCGACCAGGGCCTCGAGGCTCGGCACCGCGAAATCGGGCGACCCCATGAACACGATCTTCATCGCCGCACTTCCTTCCCCGCCGCGCGGTCGGACCACGCGGCGCCCAGCCGGCGGACCAGGATGGCCAGCAACCGCGGCGCCAGCAGCCAGCGGTCCAGGTTCGAGAGATGATCGATGAACAGGACCCCGTCGAGGTGGTCCACCTCGTGCTGCACGATGCGGGCCACCAGCTCCTCGTCCCGCAGGCGCTGCACGGCGTCGCCCGTGTCCGGCGTGCGGTACTCGACCTCGACGCCCCGGGGCCGGTTCACCACCGTGTACAGGCCGGGGAAGCTGAGGCAGCCCTCCTCGAAGGGCGTCTCCGGGCCGAACGTCCGCCGGATGACGGGGTTGACCAGGTCGAGGCGCTGCGCGTCGCGGGGCCGCGACGGATCCCGCACCACGACCACCCGCAGGTCGGAGCCCACCTGGGGCCCGGCCAGCCCGACGCCGCCGTCCTCGCGCAGGACCTCCCACATGCGGTCGAGCAGGGCGCGGGTCGCCGGGGCGGCCGGATCGGCCTCCCTGGCCCGGCGCCGCAGGACGGGGTCGCCGAAGAGCCGGATCGGACGCGGGGCCATGCCTACTCGTCCCCGGTGACCACTCCGCCCACGGCGTTCTTCGCCAGCTCGATCTTCACGTTCTCGGCGATGGTGACGATGAGCCGGTCGCCCTTCACGTCGCGCACGGTGGCGAAGATGCCGCCGTTGGTGACGATCCGGTCGCCGCGCTTGAGGGCTTCGATCATGGCCTTGCGCTGGTCCTGCTGCTTCTTCTGGGGCCGGATGATCATGAAGTAGAAGATGGCGAAGATGGATCCGAACATCAGGATGGTCATCAGGCCGCCGCCGCCCGCGGCGCCGGTGCCGCCGCCCGGGGCGCCCATGGCCAGGAAATTCGTCAGGAACATCGGAAGCTCCTCGTCTCGGGGTCAAGGAAGGCTCCGGCCAGGCCGGAGCCGCGTCGAAACTCGCCCCCACAAGATGGTCGGTTGGCCGGGGCCGGTCAACCACCCCGCGGCCGGCGCCGGCCGGCCACCTCGTCGAGCCGGGCCCGCTCGCCGTCGAGCCAGCGCCCGGTGGCCGCCGCGGCGTACGCCGCGAAGCGGTCGGACCGGATCGCCGCCCTGATGTCCCCCATCAGCTCCTGGTAGTAGTGCAGGTTGTGGATCGTGGCGAGGGTCAGGCCGAGGATCTCCCCGGCCTGGAACAGGTGCCGGATGTAGCCGCGGCTGTGCCGGGCGCAGGTGGGACAGCCGCACTCCGGGTCGATGGGGCCGTGGTCCTCGGCGAAGGTGCGGTTCTTGATCACCAGCCGCCCGTCGCGGGTGAGCACCGTGCCCGTGCGCGCCATGCGCGTGGGCAGCACGCAGTCGAACATGTCCACGCCCGCGCCCACCGCGGCCAGGATGTCGTTGGGGAAGCCCACCCCCATCAGGTAGCGCGGCCGGTCGGCGGGCAGCAATTCGGCCGCCAGGGACGTCGTGTCGTGCATGGCCGCCGTGGGTTCGCCCACCGAGAGGCCGCCGATGGCGTAGCCCGGCAGGTCGAGGTCGACGATCTCCGCCGCCGAGCGCCGCCGCAGCGCCGGATCCACCCCGCCCTGCATGATGCCGAAGAGCACGCGCTCCCAGCCGCTGCGGAAATCGCGGCCGCCGAAGACGTCGCGGCAGCGCCCGAGCCACCGCGTCGTGCGCTCGACCGCCCGCTCGACCTCGCGGGGGTCGGCGCCGTAGGCGGCGCACTGGTCGAAGGCCATGACGATGTCCGCACCGAGGGCGAGCTGGATCTCCATGCTCAGCTCGGGGCTGAAGAAGTGCCGGCTGCCGTCGAGGTGGCTGCGGAACTCGACGCCGTCCTCGGTGATGCGGTTCAGCTCGTCGAGGGAGAAGACCTGGAAGCCCGCGCTGTCGGTGAGGATCGCGCCGCTCCAGCTCTCGAAGCGGTGCAGCCCGCCGAAGCCCGCCACCAGTTCGTGGCCGGGACGCAGGTACAGGTGGTACGTGTTGCCCAGGATGAGCCGCGCCCCCGTGGCCTCGACCTGCTCGAAGGTGACGGCCTTGACCGACCCCACCGTGCCGACGGGCATGAAGACGGGTGTCTCCACCACCGCATGCCCCGTCACCAGGGTGCCGGTGCGGGCCCGGCCGCCGGGCTCCGTGTGCGCGACGGTGAAGCCGAAGGGGGTGTCGAGGGCGTGGTCGTTCACATCGTCTCCCCGGCGGCGCCCGCCGACTCCGGCAGGGCCAGCATGCAGTCGCCGTAGCTGTAGAAGCGCAGGTCGTGGGCCACGGCGTGATCGTACACCGCGCGCCACGTCTCGCCGCCCAGCAGGGCCGCCACGAGCATCAGCAGCGACGAACCCGGCAGGTGGAAATTCGTCAGCAGGCCGTCGGCCGCCGTGACCCGGTCGGGCGGCGCGATGAAGAGCCGCGTCTCGCCGCTGACCTCCCAGTGGCCGTCCTGGCGCCGGGCCGTCCCCGTGAACCCGGGCGCCCCCCCGCCCCCTTCGGCGGCGAAGACGCGCTCGGTGCCTTCCGCCGCCCCGGGTGGCAGTTCGAGGCGGGCCACGGTTTCGAGCACCCGCAGCGAGGTCGTCCCGACGGCGATGACGCGCCCGCCCGCCGCGCGGGTGGCCGCGATCTCCGCCGCGACCGGTGCCGCCAGGCGGAAGTGCTCGCCGTGCAGCCGGCGCGCGGCGATCTGGGCCGGCGTCGGCGGCTGGAACGTGCCGGGCCCCACGTGCAGGCTCACCCGGCTGACCGCCACGCCGGCATCCGCGAGATCCGCGAGGGTCGCCGGCGAGAAGTGCAGACCCGCCGTGGGGGCGGCCACCGATCCGGCCCCGCTGGCGTCCGGGCGCGCGTAGACGGTCTGGTAGCGCTCGCGATCGTCGCCCTCGTGGGTGTCGGCACCGGCTGCGGGCTCACGCCGGATGTAGGGCGGCAGGGGCATCACGCCCCACCCCTCGGCCACATCCACGAGATCCGCCGCGGCGCTCACGACGACCTCGCCCGTGTCCAGGCGACCGGTTACGGTCAGCTCGGGCCCATCGCCCGCCGGTCCGGTCACGACCAGGCGCGTGTCCGCCCGCAGCCGGCGGGCCGGCCGGGCCAGGGCGGTCCAGGTGGTCGGGGCGCCGTGGGGCCGCAGCAGGAGGATCTCGACCCGCCCGCCGGTGTCGGCGCGCCGGGTCCAGAGCCGCGCCGGCAGCACCCGGCTGTCGTTCAGCACGAGGCGGTCGCCCGCGCGCAGCACGCCCACGAGATCGCGGAACACCCGCTCCCCCACGACCCCGCGCCCCGGCGCGACCAGCAGGCAGCGGGAATCGCCGCGCCGCGCGGGCGGCGTCTGGGCGATCAGCCGTCCCGGCAGATCGAACTGGAAGGCGTCGTCCCGGGCGGCGTTCAAAGCAGCGTCGCCTGCCCCTCTTCGCCCGCCAGGGGCGGCTCGAGGCCGAGGTGGCGCCAGGCGCCCGCGGTGGCCTCGCGGCCCCGCGGCGTGCGCTTCAGCAGGCCGGTCTGGATGAGGAAGGGTTCGACCACGTCCTCGAGGGTGTCGGTCTCCTCGCCGAGGCTGACCGACATGTTCTGCACGCCCACCGGTCCGCCGGCGAAGTGCTCGATCAGCACCTGCAGGTAGCGCCGGTCCAGGGGTTCGAGACCGGCCGCGTCGACGCCGAGACGGGTCAGCCCGTCGTCGGCCGTGGCCCGGTCGATCACCGCGTGGCCCCCCACCTGGGCGAAGTCGCGCACCCGGCGCAGCAGCCGGTTCGCCGCCCGCGGCGTGCCCCGGCTGCGCCGGGCGATCTCCAGCGCGCCCGCGGGCTCGATGGCGATGCCCAGGATGCCCGCGCTGCGCGCGACGATGGTGGCCAGGTCCTCCGGCGGATAGAAATCGAGGTGGCAGACGATGCCGAAGCGGCTGCGCATGGCCGGCGTGATCAGGCCGGCGCGCGTGGTCGCTCCGATGAGCGTGAACGGCTCGAGCTGCAGGTTGAAGTGCCGCGCGTTCGGGCCCTTGTCGATGATGAGCTCGACCCGCCAGTCCTCCATGGCCGGGTAGAGATGCTCCTCGATGACCCGGCCCAGGCGGTGGATCTCGTCGATGAAGATGGCGCGCCGGTCGGTCTGCTCGCTGAGCAGGGCGATCAGTTCGGCGCTGTTGGTGAAGGCCGGACCGCTGGTCAGGCGGATCTCCAGGTCCATCTCCGCCGCGAGGATCTGCGAGAGGGTCGTCTTGCCCAGGCCCGGGGGCCCGTGCAGCAGCACGTGGTCGAGCACCTCGCCGCGCTGGCGCGCCGCGTCGATGAAGACCCGCAGGTTGGCCTTGATCTCCTCCTGCCCGATGAAATCCTCGAGCCGGCG
This sequence comes from bacterium, assembly GCA_020440705.1. Classification (NCBI taxonomy): domain Bacteria; species bacterium. The sequence goes on from JAGRNP010000062.1 coordinate 14,421, forward strand.
CGGGCGCAGGCTGAGATCCAGGACGGGGTCGCCCTCCTGCTCGGCGGGGTCTGTCCAGCGATGATCGGCCACGGCGTCCTTCCGTCCGACGGGGCTAGAGGTTCTGCAGGGCGACGCGCACCCACGCTTCGAGGTCGTCGGCCAGGGCGGCGTCGGCGCCGCGGGCCTTCAGCAGGGCCTGTTCGGCCCGGGCCGGCGGCAGCCCCATGGCGCCCAGCACGGCCATGGCCTCGGCGAGGCCCCTGCCGGCGCCGCCGCCGGCGCCCCCGCTGCCGATCGGGCCGGCCGCGAAATCCGGCACGCGCTGCCCGAGCTCGACCACCAGCCGCGCCGCGCTCTTCCTGCCGATGCCCGGCAGCTTGGCCAGGCCCGCCTCGTCGCCCGTGCGCAGCATGCCGGCGATCTCGTCGGCGCCGGCCCGCGAGAGCATGCCCATGGCCACCTTCGGCCCCACGCCCGAGACGGTGATCAGGAGGCGGAACATGGCGCGCTCCTCCTCCCGCACGAAGCCGTACAGCGACCAGTGGTCCTCCCGCACCGCCAGATGGGTCCACAACCGCACGGGTTCGCCCGGGGCGGGGAGCTGGTCGGCCGACTGGGCCGACACCGTCACGTCCAGGCCGATGCCGCCGCCGACGGCGACGACGGCTTCGGTGCCGCCGCTGACGAGGGTGCCTGCGAGGAATGCGATCATGCGGTCCGGAACCTCGGGTTGCGGGAAGCGGGCGTCGACGCGGGCATTATCGGCGATGGGACGGGCGATGGCCAGCGGCGATCGGGCCTCAGCCCAGGCCGCGCATCCGGCTGCGCCCCTTGTGGGCCAGGGCCACCGCCAGCGCGTCGGACAGGTCGAGGGGCGGCTCCTGGCCGAGGCCGAGCAGGCGCATAACCATGAAGCGCACCTGCTCCTTGGTGGCGGCGCCGTTGCCGGTCAGGGCCTGCTTCACCTCGCGCGGCGCGTACTCGCTGACCGCGAGACCGGCCCGGGCCCCGGCCAGCAGGATGACCCCCCGGGCGTGGCCGAGCACCAGCGAACTGCGGGCATTCTTGGCGTTGAAGAGGTCCTCCACCGCCATCTGCATGGGCGCGTGCGCGGCAATCACGGCCGTTAGTTCCTCGTGGATCGTCAGCAGGCGCTCGCTGAGGGGGGCGCCCGCCGGCGTGCGGATCACGCCCCCGGCCACCATGCGAACGACCGGCCCGGTGTCGATGACGCCGTAGCCGGTCGCGTGCGAGCCGGGATCGACCCCGAGGATGATCATCGTCGTCCGTCCGGGGTCGCCACGTTCAGATGTTCTCCATGATCTCGGCCATGGTCGCATCGTCGATGTCGAAGTTCGCCGACACCTGCGAGACGTCGTCCAGGTCGTCCATGTGGGTCACCAGCTTCATCAGCGTGGTGGCTTCGCCGCCCTCGACCTTGATCAGGGTGCCCGGCACCTGGACCAGCTCGGCCGCGGTCACCGTCAGGCCCGCGTCGCCGAGGGTCTTGCTCACCAGGTGCAGGTCGCCCATGGCCGTCATCACCAGGAACTCGTCGCCCTCCTGCTCCACGTCGTCGGCCCCGGCCTCGATGGCCGCGTCCATGACGGTGTCGAAGTCGGTGCCCGCCGACGCCACGGTGATCTGCCCCTTGCGCTCGAAGAGGTAGCTGACGCAGCCGTTCGCGCCGAGGTTGCCGCCGTACTTCGAGAATACGTGACGGACCTCGGCGGTCGTGCGGTTCTTGTTGTCGGTCTGGCACTCGACGAGAATGGCCACGCCGCCCGGGCCGTAGCCCTCGTAGCTGACCTCCTCGATGATCATGCCGTCGAGCTCGCCCGTGCCCCGCTTGATGGCCTTCTCGATCGTGTCGTTGGGCATGTTGGCCGTGCGCCCGGCGTACATGGCCGAGCGCAGGCGGGGATTCGATTCGGGATCGCCGCCGCTCTGACGGGCGGCGACGGTGATTTCTCGAATGAGCCGGGTGAACACCTTGGCCCGCTTGGCGTCCTGCGCCCCCTTGCGGTGCTTGATGTTCGCCCATTTGGAATGTCCGGCCATCGCGGGCTACTCCTCGGCGGTCTGGGTCTTCTTGTACTCGTCCACGAGGCGGTTCTGCACGTCGCCCGGCACTTCCGCGTAGTGGGAGAATTCCATGGTGAACGTGCCGGTGCCCTGGGTCATCGACCGCAGGCTGGTGGCGTACTGGTAGAGTTCGTCCTCGGGGATGTGCGCCGTGACGACCTGGTACGGACCGTCCGCGTCGCTGCCCTGGATGGCGCCGCGCCGCGTCGAGATGTCGCCCATGACGTCGCCCATGTAGGTCTGGGGCACCACGATCCGCACGTTCATGATCGGCTCGAGGATGACCGGCCGCAACTTCGCCGACTCCTCCTCGACCGCCCCCTTCAGGGCCTTGCGGGCGGCCATCTTGAAGGCGGCCTCGCTCGAATCGACGTTGTGGTAGGAGCCGAAGAAGAGGGCGACCTTCACGTCGACCATCTCGTACCCGGCCAGCAGCCCGTCCCGGAGGGTCTCGATGCAGCCCTTCTCCACCGCCGGGATGAACTTGTTCGGCACCACGCCGCCCACGATCTCGTCGAGGAAAGCGAAGCCGGCCCCCCGCTCGTTGGGCTCGATGCGCAGGTGCACGTCGCCGAACTGGCCGCGGCCGCCCGACTGCTTCTTGTGGCGCCCCTGCTTCTCGGCGGTGCCGCGCACGGTCTCCTTGAAGTTGATGCGCGGACGGCGACGCTCGACGACGACGCCGGTCTGGTGCTTCAGCTTGTCGAGGATGTAGTTCATGTGGATCTCGCCCTGGGTGGCCAGCAGGGTCTGGGCCAGGTGCGGCTGGTGGATCAGCTCGAAGGTCGGGTCCTCCTCGCGGATCTTGTTCAGGCCCGCGGCCATCTTGTCCTCTTCGCCGCTCGTGACCGGGCTGATGGCCTCGGCGCTGGTCGGGACCGGGTAGTCGATGGGCGCGAAGGCGAACTCGACGCCGGAGGTGAGGGTCGAGCCGGTCTGGGTGTTCTTCAGCTTGGCCGCCACGACGATGTCGCCGGCGGTGGCAGCGTCGACCTTCTCCTTGGTCTTGCCCACCACGGCGCTCAGCTGGCCCATGCGCTCGCTGGAGCGGCCGTCCTCCATGTCGAAGTTCTCGCCGGACTTGATCGAGCCGCTGAAGACGCGCAGCCAGGTGATGTCGCCGCCCTGGGCCTCGTACTGGCGCTTGAAGGCGTAGGCCACGGTGGGGCCGTCGGCCGCCGGCGTGAACTCGGCCGCGTCCCTGGTGCCGGGCTTGAGGCCCTGCATGGGGCTGCGGGTGCGGTGGAAGGCGCTCGGGAAGAGGTTGTTGGCCGAGCGCAGCAGCGAGCGGACGCCCACCTCCTGCTCGGCGTCGGAGAAGTACACCGGGTACACGGTGCCCTCGAGGGTGCCCTTCTTCAGGCCGGCGATGATGTCCTCCTCGGCGAGCGTCAGCTCCTCGAGATACTTCTCGGTCAGCACGTCGTCGGCGTTGGCCGCGGCGTCGACCAGCATCTCGCGGGCCTCCTCGATGGCGTCGGCCATGTCGTCGGGAATGGGCACCTCGACCGACTCGTCGCCGGTCGACTTGTAGGCCTTCATGGCGATGAGGTCGACCACGCCCTCGAAGCTGTCGCCGTTGCCGATGGGCAGCTGCATGGGCGCCGCGCCCTTGATCCGGTCCTTGATCCCGTTCATCACCGAGCGCCAGTCGGCGTGCTCCTTGTGCATGCGGTTGACGACGATGAAGGTCGACAGGTGCTGCTTGCGCACCAGGTTCCAGAGGTTCTCGGACGCCACCTCGAACCCGCCGTCGGCCTTGACCACGAACATGACCCCCTCGACGACCCGCAGGGCGGCGTGCACGTCGCCGCGGAAGTCGTCGACGCCCGGGGTGTCGATGATGTTGAACTTGGTGCCCTCGAACTCCGTCCAGGCCAGGCTGGCGCCGATGGTCTGCTTCCGCTCGATCTCGTCGTCGTGGTAGTCGAAGACCGAGCTGCCGTCGTCCACGTTCCCCTTGCGACCCACCTTCTTCGTCACGTGCAGCATCGAGTCGGCCAGGCTGGTCTTGCCCACGCCGTGCGGGCCCACCAGGGCCACGTTGCGGATCTTCTCCATGGGATAGGTCTTCAAGCTCGTCCTCCCGGGTCGAAGGGGGTTAGGGGGCCGAAAATTGGCGAAACGCAATGGTAATAGCCTGACAAACGGCTGTCAACAGGACCACCCCGGGGAAAGTTCTGGACACCAAAAGGCGTGTACATTACCGTTATTCGGGTCTCGGCTGCGGTCTAACCGCCCGTCCCGGTACACATTTGCCCCACGCCATAACCTGCCGTTCAGGCCCGCCGACCCCATGACGGGTTGTTGGGCCTGATATGAGGTGACTCGATGAAGTTCAATCCGATTCCGTCGCTGTTCCTGCTGGTTTGCCTGGCCGCCGTTCCGGCCCTGGCCCAGGACGCGCCGCCGCCCGCCGCGGACGCGGCCGCCGACTCGATGTCCGCCACGGCGAACGTCCCGGAGGTCGAGGAGCTCGAGTGGGGCGACTACACCGTGAAGGCCTACACGCTCACCGTCTGGGGCGGCGGGTTCAGCGGGGCCACCTATCTGGACAACGCGCCTCTCGGCGAGCGCACGGTCCTGACCGACGGCGCCGGCGACATCCTCGGCTACGACGGCGAGGTGCTCGAGGAGTCCACCCCCCGCTACGCCGACTTCTACGACGCCGCCCGCAAGGAGATCAAGTCGGGCGACTCGTTCGGTGCCCGCATCGGCATCTACATCGCCGACGACTTCCACCTCGACCTGATGGGCAGCTACGCCACCGGCGAGGCCGTCACCTCCATGCTCTACACCGAAGACCCGGTCAACGCCCCCAACCGCAGCGAGCGGGTGGTGGTCGACGTCGATCCCGGCTTCAAGGTCTACCGGGGCGGTCTGGCCCTCATGTACAACGCCCACCCGGCGGAATTCTTCGGCATCGTGCCGCGGCTGGGCTTCGGTCTCGGCGGCATCATCAACCGCTACAGCGAGCTCGCGGACAAGACCGCCCTCTACCTCGAGGGCAACTTCGGCCTCAACTACGAGATCTTCAAGGATGTCGAGATCGGCGCCCAGGTCGACCTGACCTCGTTCGCCTTCGAGGTCGACGAGCTCGGCTACTCGAACATGGTCAACTACACCACCTACAGCGTCGGGCTGAGCTGGTTCATCGACCGGGTGCCCGAGCAGGTGCGCGCCGCCCACATCGCCGAACGGGACTAGACACCGCCGGCGGGCACGCCGGCACCGGATCGCGCCCGCACGCGGGCATGAAGAAACCGCCGGGGCGAACCCCGGCGGTTTTCCGTAGCCTCCCCTTCCAGGGCGACCACTTTCGTCAAGAAGCAGACGAATCTACTTCTTCTTGGCGGCCGTCTTCTTGGTCGCCTTCTTCTTGGTGGCCTTCTTCTTGGTCGCCTTCTTCTTGGCGGCCTTCTTGGTCACCTTCTTCTTGGCGGCCTTCTTGGTCGCCTTCTTCTTGGTGGCCTTCTTGGTCACCTTCTTCTTGGCGGCCTTCTTGGTCACCTTCTTCTTGGCGGCCTTCTTGGCGACCTTCTTCTTGGTCGCCTTCTTCTTGGCAGCCTTCTTCTTGGTCGTCTTCTTGGTAGCGCCAGCCGCCACCACGACTTCTCTCTCCTCCATTACCGGACCTCACTTCGTTGAGAGTTCCTGCGTCCACCCGACCCCGCACCCATGGGATCGAGCAAGACCTCCTGTCTAGGATGTTGCAAAACTCCTTCTGGCGTCAGGCTGCCGTCGGAAGTTGAGACATTATTTCGGTCGCTGAAAAAATGTGTCAACAAAAAAGAAACCGCCGGGAGGCGGTTTCTTCTTTTTTTTTGATGGTGCCCGGGGCGGGATTCGAACCCGCACGACTTGTGGTCACTACCCCCTCAAGATAGCGTGTCTACCAATTCCACCACCCGGGCGCACGTCGTGTGCGGCTAGTTGCCACCGCCTCCGCTGCTGCCGGCGTCATCGGTCTGGCCGGCCGGAGCGTCGCTCGGAACCTCGAGCGGGTTCTCGGTCACCGGCACGTTCAGCTCGCCCTTCTCCGCCGCCTCGCCGACCACGCTGCGCGAGCCCGCGACCGTGCCGGTGCTGTCGGTCATGAAGAGGATGAAGCTCGTGACGAAGAAACCCACCGCACAGTAGATGGTCAGCTTGTGGAGCAGGGTCGTCATGCCGCGCGAGCCGAGGAGCTGCTGGGGCGCGCCGCCGGCGCCGCCGAAGGCGCCCGCGAGCCCGCCGCCCTTGCTGGACTGCAGCAGGACCACGGTCGTCAGGACCAGGCAGATCAGAACGTGAACGATCACCAGCAGAGTGTGCAGCATGCCCATTCGCTCCCAAGGCCGTCGAAGTCATACGAAGGCCGGGCCCGGAATGTTCGGCCCGGCAAGGGAGGGGTAAATTAACACCCACCCCGGGCCGTGTCAAACCCGCGTGTTCAAGTGGAGGCCCGGGACGGCCTCAGGCGTCGCTAAGCGCCGTCACCCCAGGGAGTTCGCGTCCGGCCATGAACTCCAGCGAGGCGCCCCCGCCGGTGCTGATGTGGCTCACCTGATCGGCCAGCCCCATCTGCGTCACCGCCGCCACGCTGTCCCCGCCGCCGACCACGCTCACGGCCCCGCGGCCGGTGGCCCCGACGATCGCCTCGCCCACGGCCCGGGTGCCCCCGGCGAACGAGGGCAGTTCGAACACGCCCATGGGTCCGTTCCAGAAGATCGACCGCGCCCCGCCCAGGGCGGCCGCGTAGCGGGCGACGGTCTTCGGGCCGATGTCCAGCCCCATCCAGCCGTCGGGGATGTCGGTCACGAGGCACGTCCGCTGGGCCGCCTTGTCGCTGAAGGCGTCGGCCACGATGCAGTCCTCGGGCAGGACCAGCTTGGTCTCGCTCTCGCGGGCCCGGCGCACGATGTCGTGGGCGACCTCGAGGCTGGGTTCGTCGAGCAGGCTCGTGCCGATGCCCAGACCCGCCGCCTTGAAGAAGGTGAAGATCATGCCGCCGCCGAGGAGCAGGTTGTCGACCTTGCCCAGCAGGTTGAGGATCACGTCGACCTTGGAGTCCACCTTCGCGCCCCCGAGGACGGCGGCGAAGGGACGCTCCGGGGCGGCGATCAGCCGACCCAGGAATTCGAGCTCCTTCTGCATGAGAAAACCCGCCCGGCGGGTGGCGAAATGTTCCGTGACGCCGGCGGTCGAGGCGTGGGCCCGATGCGCCGTGCCGAAGGCGTCGTTCACGTAGGTGTCGCCGAAGGCCGCGAGCGCCCGCGAGAACTCCGCGTCGTTGGCGGTCTCCCCCGGGTTGAAGCGGAGGTTCTCGAGCAGCAGGATCTCCCCCGGCTTCAGCTCGGCCACCCGCGCGCGGGCGTCCTCGCCGACGGTGTCGCTGGCGAAGCGCACCGGCACGTCGACCAGGCCGGCGAGGTGGTCGGCGACCGGGCGCAGCGACGCCGCCGGATCGACCTGGCCCTTCGGCCGGCCGAGATGGCTCATCAGGATCAGCGAACCGCCCCCGTCGACGATGTGCCGGATCGACGGCAGCGCCGCCCGGATCCGCGTGTCGTCGGTGATGTTCCGTTCGGCGTCGAGGGGGACGTTGAAGTCCACCCGCATCAGGACGCGCTGGCCGCGCGGATCGTATCCCTGCAATCCCTGCTTCTGCACCATGCCCACCGCCTGTTGCCCGGCCGTGCCGGATCCATCGTGATTCCGCCCCAATGCTAGGTAGCCGCCCCGGCAGTGTCAACTCGGGGAGCGGGCTCGTCGAGCACCCCGGCTGCGGCCCCCGCCGCCGCGATCCATGCCACCCGCCAGCCCGCCGCCTCGAGGGCGTCCGCCCCGGCCGCCACCGTGGCGCCACCCGTGACCAGGTCGTCGAGCAGGCCGAGCCGGGGATCCTCGCCCGGACCGGGTCCGCGGACGGCCCGGAACGCGCCCGCCACGTTGGCCAGGCGCGCCGCGGCGTCGGGGCGCCGGGCCTGCTGGGCGGTGGACCGGATCCGGCGGAGCAGGCCGCTCGCCACCGGCGGACCGCCACCGCGCCGGGCCAGGATCTCCGCCTGGTTGAAGCCCCGCTCGCGCCGCCGGCGGCTGTGCAGGGGCAGCGGCACGAGTCCCGCCACGGGCGGCACCTCCCGCAC
>JAGRNP010000063.1 GCA_020440705.1 bacterium
GCTGAGCGAACCGTACGGAGCGGCCGCCGTGCCGCCGAAGCCGTTGCCGCCGTCCGGTCCGTTGAAGCCGTTCTGACCGGCCTGGCCCGGGTTGCCGCTGGCGCCACCCTGGCCGCCGGGGGCCGCGGAACTGGCCCAGCCGTTCTCGCCGGCCGCAGCGCCCTGGCCGCCGCTGCCGCCGGGTCCGCCGGCCCAGCCGCCGCCGCCCTCGAGGCCGCCGGGGGCGGAGATGATGTTGTCGCAGGCGCCGGGCGCCCCGTTGCCGCCGTTCTGGCCGTTCGGCCCGAAGACGCCGTCGGTGCCGTCGGCGCCGTCGGCCCCGTTGCCGGCCGCGAAGATGCAGTCGTCGAACACGAGCGCGGACGTGCAGGCGAACACGGTCATGGCCACCGAGGCCTGGCCCGGATCGGTCGCGTCGACGGCGACGAACTCCATGCCTTCGATCAGCGTCGGCTGGTTCACGCCGAGGGCGCCGGCCGCGAGGACGTCGCCCGTCAGGCGGCTGTACTGGCCGGGACCGCGGTCCCAGGTCGGGGGAACCCGGCCGCCGTGCACGCCGAGGCCGGCCGGCAGGGTCACGAACTCGGTGTACACACCGGTCTCGACCCAGATGTCGGTGGCGCCCTGCTGGTTCGCGAGGCCGAGGGCCGCGCCGATGGTCAGCAGGGGATCGTCGTGGGCGCCGGTGTTGGCGTCGTCGCCGGTCGTGGCCACGAAGATGCCCGCGTAGGAAACGGCCGGCACCTCGAACGAGATCGCGCCGAGCCCGATGGCCCCGCCGTCGTCCGTGACGCGCAGCTTGGCCGTGACCGGACCCACCACGGCGTAGGCGAAGCCGGTGTCGCCCGTGAGGGCGGAATCGTAGTCCCAGACGCCGTCGTTCTCGAAGTCCCACTCCCAGCGCACGACGGTCCCGTCCGGGTCGTGGGCCAGGGCGACGAAGGCCGTCGGCTGGCCGGCGGCCAGCGGCGTGGCGTCGATCTGGTCGACGATGGGCGCGATGTTCGACTCGAGGGGCAGGAAGAGGTCGGGCAGGGTGTCGACCTCGGCCGCGATCGCGAGGGAGCCCGTCGTCGCGTCGTCGAGATAGCCGGCATGGAACGCGCGCACGTTCCACGTGCCCACCGGCACGCCGGTCATGGCGTAGGCGCCGGCGCCGTCGGTGACGGCCAGGTAGGAGGTGCCTTCCACGTACACGACGGTGCCGTCGTGCAGGATGGCGTTCTCGAGGGTGGCCACGCCGGCGAGGGTGCCCGTCGGCGTCAGGGCGATGTCGACGAACGTCGTGTCGGCCTTGTCGGCGAGGGCTGCGCTGATCGTCACCGTCCGCGAGTCGCCGGCGTGGTCGCGCAGGGTCGTCGTCACGACGTAGGCGCCCGCCGCCAGCTCGGGCAGCGCGAAACGGCCCTGCCCGTCGCTGACGGCCGTCCGCACGCCGCCGGACTTGTCCGGGTCGCGGTCCGCCGCCAGGTCGGGGGCCGTGCTCCGCGCCACGCTCAGGCCCACGCCCGCCACCAGGGGCTCGACGACGATCACGGCGTCGGCCGCCCGGGCGCCCCCGGTGTCGGTCACCGTGCCCGCGAGCACGGCGCCGTCGGCCGCCTGTCCGGGCAGCGGTTCGGAGGGCACGCTCTGGTCGGTGCAGCCTCCGGCGAGGATCAGGGCGAGCGCCGCCGCGAGCGGCAGGATGCGCTTCAGGATGGTGGGCAACGGGAACATCGACATGGCGGAATCCTCTCCCTAGCGGGTCAGCAGCACGGGGCGGGTCATGGTCCGGTCCCCGGAGCGCAGGCGAATGAAGTACAGGCCGGTGGGCAGGTCCTGGCCGCGCGGGTCGCGGCCGTCCCAGGTGAAGTCGCGATCGCCGGCGGCCAGCTGGCCCTCCCAATGGCGGACCACGCGCCCCCGCAGGTCGTAGACCGCGAGATCGAGGGGGCCGTCGCGGCGGGCCGTCAGGCGCAGGTGGACGCGGCCCGCGGCCGGGTTGGGCCAGGGCAGATGAAGCCACGCGTCGGGCAGGAGCGCGGAGATGGGCACGGTCGAAGGGCCGTCCTGGACCACGATGTTCTCGATCCAGGCGGCCACGTAGTCGTCGACCCGGACCTCCAGCGTGTAGGTGCCGGCAGCGAGATCGTCGAGGCAGTAATGGCCGCCGGCGTCGGTGGCCGCGTAGAGGCCGAGGTAGGTGCCCTGGGCATCGCGCAGGAAGACGCCGGCGTCGGCGACGGGCTGGGCGGTCTGCCCGTCGGTGACCAGGCCGCAGATGGAGCCGGCCGCGGCCGCCCCGGCGGTCAGCAGGAGCGGGACGGCGAGCAGCAGGGCGATCGCTCGGGGGGGGCGAGTCGGGCGAACGGTCATGGGGCGCCTTTCAGCTGGCGAGGGCTGGCGTGGTGCGCGACCGCGCGAATATACCATAAATAGGACGATAGGGGTCTGCTTTTTTGGTTTCGTCCTGTCGACCTTGACAAACGCTCTGCGAAACCTGTTAATCGTCTAACTGCCCCGCGGGGCGGCGACCCTCACCCTTCATCACCGGAGAACGGTTCAGATGACCTGGCATCACCACATCACGAGCCTCACCTGACGGAGAGGACGGGAGCCGGTTCGGCTCCGAGCCCACACAGGTCTCCGGACGACTCCGCCCGCCTGATCCCGCGTCCTCCGCGGGCGCCCGGCGGCGGCAGCCGGCCGGCGGCCCGAGGAGGAAACGATGAACGACGCGACCGACTATCGCCCCATGTGGTCCGCCCTGGGCCTCGACCTGCCGAAGCACGACGCCCTGCTCGAGGTTCTCGGGCAGGCCTACACCGACACCTTCCTGAGCCAGCCGAACCGCCCCGCCGGCATGGGCTACTTCGACTTCGTCATGAGCGAGGTCCACGGCCTGCGCATCAAGGAACTGGTCGACGCCAGGGCCGCGGGCCGGATCGTGGTGGGTTCGTTCTGCGTCTTCGTGCCCGAGGAGCTGATCCTGGCCGTCGACGGCGTGGGGGTCGGGCTGTGCGCCGGCGCCGACTTCGGCACCGAGCACGCGGAACGCTACCTGCCCCGCAACACCTGCGCCCTGATCAAGTCGTTCTTCGGGTTCAGCCTGGAGAAGGTCTGCCCCTACCTCGAGAGCTGCGACCTGATCGTCGGCGAGAACACCTGCGACGGGAAGAAGAAGGCCTACGAGATCTTCCGCGACCTGACCCGGGCCGAGTTCATGGCGCTGGACATGCCCAACACCAAGAGCGGCGAAGGCCGGTCCATTCTGCAGGCGAGCTATCGCGACCTGGCCGCCGCGCTCGAGCGCGTGTCCGGCCGGACGATCACGGCCGTGAGCCTGCAGGCCGGCATCGAGACCGCCAACCGCAAGCGGGCGGCCCTGCACCGGCTCGCCGGGCTGCGGCGGGCGAACCCCGCCCCGATCAGCGGCCTCGACGCGCTGCTGATCAACCAGGTGTCGTTCTACGACGACCCGGTCCGGTTCACGGCCAGCGTCGAGAAGCTGTGCGACGAACTGGAGGAGCGGATCGCGGCCCGCACCGGCGTCGCGGCGGCCGACACGCCGCGGCTGGTGATCTCGGGCTGCCCCATGGCGGTGCCCAACTGGAAGCTGCCGGCGATCGTCGAGAGCGCCGGTGCGGTCATCGTCGGCGAGGAGTCGTGCATCGGGGCCCGCGGCACGCAGAACCTGGTCTGCGCCGAGGGCGACACCGTCGATGATCTCGTCGGGAACCTGGTGGACCGCTACTTCGGCATCGACTGCGCGGTGTTCACGCCGAACCCGACCCGCGCCGAGCACGCCCGCGGCATCGCCGACGCCACCGGGGCCGACGGGATCATCCACTACGCCCTGCAGTTCTGCACGCCGTACCAGATGGAGGCGCCGCTGCTGGAGCGTCGCGTCGAGGCGGCCGGCACGCCGGTCCTGCGCATCGACACCGATTACAGCCAGGAGGACGTCGGCCAGCTGCGCACGCGCGTGGAGGCCTTCGTCGAGCAGATCAGGTCCTGACGGGGAGGGGCGGGATGCGCATCATCGGACTCGACATCGGTTCCCGCACCGTCAAGCGGGTGACGCTGGAGGACGGCGAGGTGGTCGATCACCTCGTCGTCCCCAACAGCCACGACCCCCTCGGCGTCTGCGACGAACTGGTGGCCGGACGCAGGCCCGATCGGGTCGTCGCGACCGGCTACGGCCGCCACCTCTACGCCGAGCGGCGCGGGGCCGCGACGCTGACCGAGATCCGGGCGGTCGCCCTCGGGGCGCGCCGCGTCTGCCCCGCGGCCCGCACGCTCCTGGACATCGGCGGCCAGGACACCAAGGCCATCGCCCTGGACCCGTCCGGCGCCGTGACGAAGTTCGAGATGAACGACCGCTGCGCGGCCGGCACGGGGCGCTTCCTGGAGGTGATGGCCACGGCGCTCTCGTATCCCATGGACGAGTTCGTGGCGGCGGGGCGCAGCGCCCCCGCCGCCCGGACGATCAACGCCATGTGCACGGTCTTCGCCGAGTCGGAGGTCGTCTCGGCCACGGCGAGCGGGGCGGACCGCGCCGAGCTGGCGCGGGGCCTGCACGAGGCGGTGGTCCGGCGGGCCGTGGCCATGCTGCGACGGCTGCCGCTCGAGGACGGCATCGTGTTCGTCGGCGGGGGCGCCCTCAACGGGTGCCTGCGCGAGATGGTGGGCGCCGAGCTCGGCCGCGAGATCGGGGTCCCGCCGGCGCCGCAGGTGGTGGCCGCCCTGGGCGCGGCGCTGTCGGTCTGATCCGGGTGCCGGAGTCGCGTTCGCGTGCAGGCCGTCGCCTGTGCGCGAACGCCGCTCCGGCGGTTCGGTTCGGCGCGGCCCGGCTCAGGCCCCGCCCATGAGCTTGGCCCGGAAGAGGAAGAACACGGCGCCGAGCAGGCAGAGCCCGGCCCAGAGGTAGTCGAGGGTCAGCTTCTCCCGCAGGTAGAAGACCGCGAACGGCACGAATACCGTGAGCGCGATCACCTCCTGGAGGATCTTGAGCTGACCCACCGTCATGACCTGGTGGCCGATGCGGTTGGCCGGGACCTGCAGCAGGTACTCGCAGAGGGCGATGCCCCAGCTGACGAGGGCGGCCACGAGCCAGGGCTTCGTCGACAGGTTCCGGAGGTGCCCGTACCAGGCGAAGGTCATGAAGACGTTGCTGCAGCTCAGAAGCAGGGCCGTGGTGATCGTCGGATGCATGGCGAACTCCCGGGACCGAGGCCGACCGGTGCGATGGGGATCGGCGTCGCGCCGGCCCCGCGATCGCGGCAGGATAGCGCGGCGCCGGGCCGGACACCACCGCGGGCTTCGTCTCCCGGGGGCGGCTTTCGGGCGGCCGCATCCTCGACTATACTCGGCGGAGGGCGCGTCGAATCGCCGCCGCCCGCGAGACCCCAGCGGAGGAACCGCCATGCAGCTGACTTTCCACGGCGCCGCCGGCACCGTCACCGGCTCGCGCCACCTGCTCGAGGCGGCCGGGCAGCGGGTGCTGGTCGACTGCGGCCTGTTCCAGGGCCTCAAGCAGCTCCGCCTGCTGAACTGGGAAGCGCCGGGCTTCGAGCCCGGCTTCCTCGACCACGTGGTGCTGACCCACGCCCACATCGACCACACGGGCTACACGCCGCGCCTGCTGCAGTACGGCTTCCGGGGTCCGATCCACTGCACCGAGCCCACGGCCGAGCTGCTCGAGCTGATGCTGATGGACTCGGCCCACCTGCAGGAGGAGGACGCGGCCTGGGCGAACAAGAAGGGCTTCTCGAAGCACACGCCCGCCGAACCCCTCTACACGTCCGTCGACGCGCTGCGGTCGCTGCGGCTGATCCGGCCGCAGCCCTTCCAGCGCTGGATCGAGCTGGGCGAGGGGCTGCGCATGCGCTTCCACAACTCGGGGCACATCCTCGGCGCGGCCTTCGTCGAATTCCGCATCCGCACCGGCGGCGACGACGGCGTCAATCCCGGCGAACGCACGGTCGTCTTCAGCGGCGACGTCGGCCGCTACGGCATGACCCTGCACCTGGACCCCGAGCCGCTGCCGGCGTGCGACGTGCTGGTGATCGAGTCGACCTACGGCAACCGCCTGCACGACCACGAGCCGGTGGGCGACCAGATCCGCGAGGAGTTCGCCCGCACCGTGCACAAGCGCGGCATCGTTCTGATCCCGGCCTTCGCCGTGGGCCGGACCCAGGTCGTCGGCCTGGTGCTGCGCCGCCTGATGACCGGCGGCGAGCTGGCGGAGATCCCCATCCACATCGACAGCCCCATGGCCATCGACGCGACGCTGATCTACTCGCGGCACCTGTACGACGAGAACCTGGACGACGACGTGGTCGCCGACGACCGCAGCCGCCTCTTCCCGCGCAACGTGCACCTGCACCGCACCGTGCACGAGTCGAAGGCGCTGAACGGCATGCGCGGGCCGCGGGTGATCATCGCCGCCAGCGGCATGATGACCGGAGGCCGCATCCTGCACCACCTGGCGCGGCGTCTGCCCGACCACCACAATCTCGTGCTGCTCTCGGGCTACCAGGCCGCCGGGACCCGCGGCCGGGCCCTGCAGGAGGGCGCCGACCACCTGCGCATCCACGGGCAGGACGTGCCGGTGCGCGCCCGCGTCGGCACCATCGAGGGCCTCAGCAGCCACGCCGACCGCGACGAGCTGATGCGCTGGGTGGGGAGCGCTCCGGCCGCGCCGCGCCGCGTCTTCATCGTGCACGGCGAGGCGGACCAGGCCCAGCCGTTCGCGGAGCGGCTGCGCGGGACGTTCGGGGCGGAGGTCACCGTGCCCGGGCATCGGGACTCGTTCGCCATCTGACGGGGTGGCCGGGCCGGCCCCGCCGCCAGCCCGGTCCGCCGCCGGAGCGGTGGGGCTCGGCCAGGAAACCGCTGCTCCGGGAGCGATTCTCTGCTATATTCCCGCCTCAGCCCGAAATCATGCCGACCACCCCAGCGGAGCGCTGCGACCCATGGATCTCGCGCCAGGCCAGTCCCTGTCCCATTACCGCCTGATCGAGAAGATCGGTTCGGGCGGCATGGGCGTGGTGTGGAGCGCCCACGACACGAAGCTCAAGCGCGACGTGGCCATCAAGATCCTGCCCGCCGGCCTGACCGCCGACCACGAACGCAAACTCCGGTTCCAGCGCGAGGCCGAGACGGCGGCGGGCCTGTCCCACCCCAACATCGCCGTCATCCACGAGGTGGGCGAGTTCGAGGGGGCGCCCTACCTGGTGATGGAGCTGCTCGTGGGCAAGACGCTCCAGGAGATCGCGGGCAAGCGGGCCCTGCCCATCCGCAAGTGGCTCGAGTACGGCATTCCCATCGCCACGGCCCTGGCCTATGCCCACCGCAACGGCGTCGTGCACCGGGACCTGAAGGCGGCCAACGTCATGGTGACCGCCGACGGGCACGTGAAGCTGCTCGACTTCGGGCTCGCCAAGCTGCTCGATCCGGCCGGCGCCGGCGATGACCTCGGCGCGACCGCCGAGCTGGCGACCATCAGCCGTGAGCTCACCCAGGCGGGCATGGTGCTCGGCACGGTGGCCTACATGTCGCCGGAGCAGGCGCGCGGCGAGGAGGTCGACCATCGCAGCGACATCTTCTCCTTCGGGGTCCTGCTCTACGAGCTGGCGGCGGGTCGCTTCCCCTTCGAGGGCAAGACCGCCCTCGAGGCGCTCAGCGCCACTCTCCAGAAGGATCCGTCGCCCCTGACCGATCACGGCGACGAGGTGCCGGGCGAGGCCGGACGCATCGTGGCCAAGGCCCTCGAGAAGGAGCGTTCGCGCCGCTACCAGACCGCCGACGACATGGCCACCGACCTGCGCAATCTCGAGCGGGACCTAGGCACGGGCCGCGTCGCCATCCCGGGCCGCACGGGGGCGACGGCCCCGGTCGCGGCCGTCGTTCCGGCGGGCGGCGGCCGGAAGCCGTGGCTGGTCGTCGTGGCGGTGGTCGTCGTGGCGGTGGCCGTCTTCTTCGGGCTCCAGTCCCGGCGCGGGGGCGGCGACTTGCCCGACCCGACCGCCGGGGCCGGGACCGTCGCCGCGGCCGACGCCCGTCGGGACCAGGCGACCTCGCGCATCGTCGTGCTGCCCTTCGAGAACCAGGGCGCGGCCGACGACGAGTACTTCGCCGCGGGCGTGACCGAGGAGATCATCGGCCGCCTGGCCTCCGTCGAGGCGCTCGAGGTGATCTCGCGCAGCAGCTCGTTCCAGTACGACCGCACCGGCAAGTCGATGCAGCGGATCGGGGCCGACTTCGCCGTGGACTACATCCTGGACGGCACCGTGCGCTGGGCCCGCGGCGCGGGCGGCAGCCGGGTGCGCATCTCGCCGCAGCTGGTGCGCGTCGACGGCGACACCGGCGTCTGGGGCGAGACCTACGACGCCGAGATGGACGACATCTTCCGGGTGCAGTCCGACATCGCGACCCGGGTCATCGACGCCCTGGGCGTGGTGCTGGTGGCCGGCCACAGCGCGACCAGCGACGAGATCCCGACCGCCAACCAGGACGCCTACCAGGCCTACCTGCGGGGGCAGGACGCCATCGAGCGCGAGCCCACGGGCGCGTTGGCCCAGCAGATGTTCGAGCGGGCCGTCGAACTCGACCCGGACTTCGCCCAGGCCTGGGCCTGGCTGTCCCGGGCCCATTCCTGGCGCTACCACGGGGGTGACCGCGCCGGCAACCGCTGCGAGGCCGCCAAGGCCGCGGCCGACGAGGCCCTGCGCCTCGCGCCGGACGATCCCGCTGGGCACATGGCTCTCGGCCTGTACTACTACCGGTGCTTCCGCGACTACGGCCGGGCCCTGGCGGAGATCGCGGTCGCCGAACGCGATCGTCCCAACGATCCGGAAGTGCTGTCCTGGAAGGCGACCGTGAACAAGCGGCAGGGCAACCTCGCCGAGGCGATCCGGCTGAACCGGCGCGTGCTCGAGCTCGACCCGATGGACAAGTCCTCGGCCCAGGAGCTCGGCACCTGCCTGCATCTCAATCGGGAGTACGCGGCGGCGATCGCGGCCTACGAACGGGCGATCTCCATCGCGCCCGATGTGCCGGGATCGTACTACTTCCCGCTGCGGGCCTACCTGAGCTGGAACGGCGACCTGGACGCGGCCCGCAGGTTCATCGACCGGATGCCCGCCGGCGACGACGAGCTGGGGCGCAACTACCGCTTCGAGCTCGAGTACAACGCCGGCCGCTACGACGCCGCGCTCGCCCTGACCGACGTGATGCCCGAGTACTTCGAGGACCAGATCTCCCTGCATCCGCGCGCGGCGAAGCGGGCCATGGTGTACGCGGCCCGGGGCGACACGGCGACGGCGCGGGAGCACTATGCCGAGGCGGCGTCCCTGATGCGGCGTTGGGCGGACGAGTCGCCCGGCGACTTCCGCCCCTGGTCGGACCTGGGCCCGATTCTCGCCGCCCTCGGCCGGCGGGACGACGCCGTCGCCGCGGCGCGCCGGGGCGTCGAGCTGATGCCGACGACGCGCGACGCCGAAGCCGGCGTGGAGCCCGCCGACAACCTCGTCCTGACCTACGCGATGCTCGGCGAGTACGCGTCGGCCCGGGACCTGGCGGCGGAACGGATCGCGGCCCGGCCCGGGATGCTCTCGCTGGTGTCGATGCGCCTGGATCCGCGTTGGCGGGGGTTCGTGGCGAGCCCGCAGTTCGCGGAGTTGGAGCGGCGATGATCGGCCGGAGCCTGGGCCACTTCGAGATCACGGCAGCGCTCGGCGCCGGGGGCATGGGGGAGGTCTATCGCGCCACCGACACGAAGCTCGGGCGGGAGGTGGCCCTGAAGGTCCTGCCCGCCGATCTCGCGGCCGACGCCGGCCGCCTGGCCCGTTTCCGCCGCGAGGCCCAGACCCTGGCCTCCCTCGATCATCCCGGCATCGTCACGATCCACTCGGTCGAGGAGGCCGACGGCCTGCACTTCCTGACCATGCAGCTGGTCGCGGGGCGCACGCTGACCGAGCTCCTGGCCGCCGGGGCGTTGCCCGTGCCCGAGATCCGGCGCATCGGGAGCGAGGTCGCGGCGGCGTTGGCGGCGGCCCACGGCAAGGGCGTCATCCACCGCGATCTCAAGCCCGCCAACATCATGGTGACGCCCGACGGGCGCGTGAAGGTGCTCGACTTCGGGCTGGCGCGCCGCGAACAGGCCACGACCGACGCGACCGCCGACCTGACCATGGACATGACGACCCGCGAAGGCGTAGTCCTGGGCACGTTGCCCTACATGTCGCCGGAGCAGGTGCGGGGCGAAACGGCCGACGCGCGCTCGGACATCTTCTCCCTCGGTTCGGTGCTGTACGAGATGGCCGGGGGCCGCCGGCCGTTCCGGGGCACGTCGGCCCTGGAGCTCGGTTCGGCCATCACCCGCGACGCGCCGGAACCCCTGAGCTCCGTGCGGGGCGATCTGCCGGTCGAGCTCGAGCGGATCATCGACCGTTGCCTGGCCAAGGATCCGGCCGACCGGTTCCCGGACATGACCGAGGTCGCGCAGGCGCTGAGAGGAGACCCGGGATTCCTGGAATCGGCGTCGTCGTTCCCGGCGGCCACGGGCCGG
The DNA here is from genome assembly GCA_020440705.1 of bacterium. Classification (NCBI taxonomy): domain Bacteria; species bacterium. The sequence goes on from JAGRNP010000063.1 coordinate 10,556, forward strand.
ACCCCGGGCTCGCGTCGCTTCCTGCTGGTCGCCATCGTGGCGGTGGCCGTCGTCGTGGCGGCGGTCGGGCTGCGGACCCTCAGCGACGGCAGCGGCGGGACGGGCGACGGCGGCATCCGCTCCCTGGCCGTTCTCGCCCTGGACAACTACTCGGGTGATCCGGCCCAGGACTACTTCGCCGAGGGCATGACCGACGGCCTGACCGCGTACCTGGCGCGCATCAGCCGCCTGCGGGTGATCTCGCGGGGGTCGGCCATGCAGTTCCGCGGCGCCGACCGGCCGCCCACGCCGGAGATCGCGCGGATCCTCGACGTCGACGCGGTGGTCGAAGGCTCGGTGGTGCGCGACGGCGACCGCGTGCGGATCACCGCCCAGCTGATCGATGCCCGCGCCGACCGCAGCCTGTGGGGCGAGAGCTTCGAGCGCAGTTCGCAGGACGTCCTGGCCCTGCAGGACGAACTGGCGGCCGCCATCGCCCGGGCGATCCTCGTGCAGTTGACCCCGGACGAGCGCTCGCGCCTGCAGGAAGCGGACGCCATCGACCCCGAGGCCTACGACGCCTACCTCAAGGGGCGCTACTTCTTCAACCGGCCCAGCGACGAGAACCTGCAGAAGGCCATCGCGCGCTTCGAGGAGGCGCTCGCCATCAGCCCCGGGTTCGTGCCCGCCCTGTCGGGCCTGTCCGATGCGGTGCTGTGGGCCGGCTACAACGAGGGCTTCCTGACGGCGACCGAGGCGCGGCCCCGGGCGCGCGATGCGGCCGAGCGCGCCATCGCACTCGACCCCGGCTCGGCCGAGGCCTGGACCTCGCTGGCCACCTTCCGGGCCTGGTACGAGTACGACTACGCCGGCGCCGAGGAAGCCTACCATCGGGCCATCGCGCTGAACCCGAGCTACAGCTACGCCCGCGACCAGTTCGCCATGGCCCTCGCCTTCCAGGGGCGCTTCGCGGAGGCGAACGCCGAGAGCCGCATCGCCATCGGGCTCGACCCCCTGAATCCCCAGGTGCACATCGACGCCTCGGTGGGCCTGGCCCTGTCCGGTGAGATCGCCGCGGCGACCGACCTGGTGCGGCAGGCCGAGGATCTCGATCCGACCTATTTCTTTCCCCACTGGAGCTACGGCTGGATCGCCATCCAGGACGGCCGCCCGGCGGATGCGATTCCGCACTTCGAGCGGGCAAAGACCATGGGCGCGTCGGCGTTCGTGTCGGCCTGGCTGGCCTACGCCTTCGGAGCGGTCGGGGACGCGGAGGCGTTGGCCGCCGAACGGGAGGATCTGGCGGCGCTGTCGCTGCGCGGGCAGGTGACGGCCTTCGACCAGGCGCTGGTCGCCCTCGGCCGCGGGGAGAACGCCCAGGCGCTCAGCTTCCTTGAGCAGGCCCACGCCACCGATTCGCAGTGGCTCGGTTGGCTGAAGTCCGACCGCGTCTTCGCGCCGGTGCGTTCGGACGCGCGCTTCGAGGCTCTGCTCGCCAAGGTCAACCTGGCGGACTGACCGCCGGCGCCTACTTCACCTCGCCCAGATACCTGTCCAGCCACGCGATCGACTCGCGCGCCGCCTCCGTGCGCGGGAACGAGTGCCCCGCCTCGTGCAGCACCAGCCGCTTGTGCTCGGCCGGCGTGCCCATCAGCTCGAAGTAGGGCAGCTGGGACGTCTCGTAGGGGAAGAAGAAGTCGTACTTGCCGTTGAGCATGAGCACCGGGATCGTCACCCGCTGCAGGTAGTGCACCTCGTCGACCTCGGGCAGGGCGCGCTGGAAGTTCAGGCCCGCCACCCCCACGATCCCGGCCTTGAAGCGCGGCTCGACGGCCATCATGACCGGCCCCATGGCCGCGCCCCAGCTGATGCCGAGGAAGGCGAGCCGTTCGGCGTCGATGTCGTCGCGGGTCTCGAGGTAGTCGATCGATCGCCGGATGTCCTTGCCCCACATGATCATGTGGTCCTTCCAGTTGGCCGTCTCGTCGGGGTAGTCCGACGCCAGGCCGTCGCCGCGCTCGAAGGTGCTCTTGTAGACGGGCCACAGCAGGGCCCGGCCGCTCTTGACGATGTAGTCGATGCGGCGCGGGGAGAGGTCGTCGCTCGACCGCGTGTGGATCGCCCCGGACCCCGGGAAATACACCACCGTCTGGTAGGGCGGTGCACCGATCTTCGGCAGGAACAGGTACGCCGCCATGGACTCGCCCCCGTACGCCGCGTCGAAGACGATCCTCTCGCGCGTGTAGTAGTCCTCCTCCCGCGTCTCGACGAGTTCGGCGTTCAGCGGCGTCGAGTCGTAGCGGAACTGGTTCCGGAAGAGGGCGAACGTCTCGTCGGACACCTTCGGCTCGGCGGCGAAGTCGCGGAAGGGCAGCTCGATCAGGTCGTCGAGCGCGTCGTTCGCCGCGCTGGTGGCGACGGTGGCGATGCCGCGCAGGCCGTTGGTCTCGGAGCGGTCCCACGGCGACTGGGCGTAGGCGTCGTTGAAGGCGTAGGCCGGATCGTTCCAGCCCCCGCCCAGGATGAAGCGGCCGCCGCGGTTGTCCGGATTGACGCACCACTCGCGCACGTTACCGCCCAGGTCGCAGGCGCCGTACCGGTTCAGCGCCCGCGGCGATCCCGTGGGTCGGATGCCGGTGCCGGCCAGGTTGCTGAACGGCACGATCTCGTTGCTCGCCCAGGTCAGGGCCACGCGGTCCCAGTGGTAGATCGTCGGCAGGCTGTGCCCGGCGAAGGCGGCATAGGCCATGGCCTCGAACCAGCTCAGGCCGGACACCGGGTCGTCGCCGCGGCCCTCGGGGAAGCGGCCCACCTCCCAGGTGGCGGGTCCCGGCTGCCCGGTGCGGTCGGTGAACCGCGCGCGGGCCTCGTCGAAGGAGAGCTCGCGGTCGCCGTCGACGAAGGGCTCCTGCCAGAAGGCGGGGTCCGCGTAGCCTCCCGCGTCGACGAAGGCCTGGTACGCCCGGTTGCTCACCTCGTAGCGGTCGATGAGGAAGTCGCCCAGCTCCTGGCGCGGCAGGTGCTCGATGCCCGGCAGGTGCACGCCGGCCGGCGCGGCGTCGATGAAGAGCTGCGGACCCGCCGCCGACGCCCACACCATGCCCGCGGGCACCGAGCCCGCCGGCTGCAGGCCGTAGGGCCGGTCGTCGGTCCGGAAGTAGCGGTTCCAGACGATGTCCTCGACGGTTTCGAAGCCGTCCTTCTCCAGCTTCAGGCAGATCACGCCCGAGGCGAAGGGCGCCGCCTCGACGGTGGTCGTGCCGAGATCCTCCCACGGAGCGTCCGGGACGCCGTAGGGGCGGGCGAAGACCCGGGCGCCCGCCGGCTCGGACAGCACCGTCAGGTCCTTGCTGTAGCTGGGCCGCAGCTGCGCCCAGCGCGGATCGTCGGGGGCGTGGGGAAAGGCCTGGCGGTCGAGCTGGAAGGCCTCCCAGTTGGCCGCGCTGTCGTCGCCGGCCTTCTCGTCGATGATCGCCGCGATGGCGGGCAGGGCCTCGTCCCGCGCCCAGCGCCCCTGCTGCGCGTTCCGGCTCCACCACACGCCGACCACGACCAGCGCGACCACGACGGCCGCGACGGGCACCAGCACCGCGGGCCGGCGGAGACTTCGCGCCGGGGCGGCGGGCACGGCGGCGATGCCGGACAGGGTCGACAGCTGGATCGCCTGCAGTTCGTCGCGCACCTCGGCGGCGCTGCGGGGCCGCGCGTCCGGCGCCTTCTCGAGGCAGCGGGCCACGACGGCGCCCACGCGCTCGGGCAGCGCGGCGTTGCGTTCGCCGACGGGAGGCGGCGTGTCCTTCAGGATCGCCGATAGCGTGGCCACGAAGGTGGGCCCCTGGAAAGGCTGCACGCCGGTGGCCATCTGGTGGAGCACGATGCCCAGGGAGAAGAGATCCGACCGGTGGTCGACGGCGTGGCCCTCGGCCTGCTCCGGCGACATGTAGGCCAGGGTGCCGATCATCTGGCCGGCCATGGTGCGGCCGTCCGAGGTTACGGTGGCGCCGTCGTCGGACGCCTCCTCGGTGAGCTTGGCCAGGCCGAAGTCCAGGATCTTCACGCGGCCGTCGCGGTCGAACATGATGTTGGCGGGCTTCAGGTCGCGGTGCACGATGCCCTGCCCGTGGGCGCTGGCCAGGGCGTCGGCCAGGGGCACCGCGATGGCGAGGAAGCGTTCCGGTCCGAGGCCCCCGTCGGGGATCGTCTCGGCCAGGGTCGCGCCCTCCACCAGTTCCATGGTCAGGAAGTGGACGCCGTCCGCCTCCTCGACCGAGTGGATGGTCACGATGTTGGGGTGGTTCAGCACCGCGATGGTCGAGGCCTCGCGCTGGAACCGCGCGCGGCGTTCGGCGTCGTTCGCCATCTCGGCCGGCAGGATCTTCAGGGCGACGTCGCGGCCGAGGCGGGTGTCGCGGGCGCGGTACACCTCGCCCATGCCGCCCTTGCCGAGCAGGGCCACGATCTCGTAGTGGGCCAGGGTCTTGCCGATCATCAGGGAATCTTCCGTCGGGGTCGCGGTCAGGGGGCGCGCCCGGACAGTCTAGGGCAAAGCGGTCCGGTTTTCCTCAAAAAGCGGGCGGGACGCCTACCGCCGCGTGCAGAACCACCCGGTGAAGCTCAGGCGCTCGCGACGGGTGGGCAGCACCTCGTGGGGGATCTCCGCGCTCAGGAAGGTGACCAGCGTCCCGGCCTGCGGCACGACGTCGTGGGGGATCTCCCCGCCGTCCGGCCCGGGCAGGTGCAGCCGCAGGGCGCCTCCGTCGTCCGGCGTCCAGGCGGGATTCAGGTAGAGGATGGCGGTGACGGCGCGGTGGGGCGCATCCCGGAAGCGGTCCAGGTGGCGCACGTAGAAGCTGCCCGGGGGGTACATGGTGACGTGCGCCTCGAAGTCGAACAGGCCGAGATAGAGCCGGCGGTTCAAGGCCTGGCGCAGGGGCTCGTACCAGGTGTCGTAGACGTCGCGGAAGCGGCCGCCGGTGGCGAAGTCGAGCCAACGCACGTGGTCGGTGCGCACCGACTCGTCCAGGCGCCGGGACGGCCCGCGGCCCACGTACGCGGGGCGGAACTCGCCGTCGCGCCACCAGGCGAGGGCGCGGTCGTGCAGGGCGGCGGCCGCCGGCGGCGCCAGGAAGTCCCGCTGGACGGACCAGCCCTGGCGGTCGAGATCGGCCGCGATGACGTCGCCGACGTGGAGAAGGGGGGTCGCCATGGACGCCTCCGGGACGGGGTGGACGCGGCAATGTAGCTGCGTGGGGGGCGGTCCGCTCGCCAGCGGTCCCCGCCTCTCCCTGTTGCCGGTCCGCCGCCCCCTACTCCGCCCGCCGCGCCGTCACCGCCTCGAGATACCGCGACTTCATCTGCTCGCTCGCCATCGCCCGCTTCACGGGCGGCAGTTTCAGCACCGCGCCCAGCAGCGCCGCCAGCGCGCGGTGGCTCCACAGCACCCGGTTGTCGAAGATCAGGTCCTGCAGCTTGCCGCGTTCGACGGCCATCAGCACGTAGCGGTGGGCGTTGTTCACGGGTGTGAGCACGCGGGCGGCGCGGGGCTTCAGCTTCAGCGCGTCCTGCGCGCATGCGCGCACGCACACGCCGCACCCCAGGCAGGCGTCCTCCAGCAGCCGCGCGGCGCGGCGCCGCGGCTTTCCCGGATCGTTCGCCGAAACCAGCGCCAGGGCCTCGACCGGGCAGGCGTCGACGCACCTGCCGCACCCGTTGCAGGCGGTCGCGTCGAGGTCGGGGATGAAGTTCGTCGTGTGCACCGGGTGCAGGTGCGTGAACCGCTTCTGCGCCTGCAGCGCCTCGCAGCAGCACCCGCAGCAGTTGCAGATGAAGTTCACCTTCCGCTGCACGTTCTCGCCGAACTGCACCAGGCCCCGGTCGTAGGCCTCGTCCAGCAGCGCGCGGCATTCGGCCTTGTCGATGGCGCGGGCATGGCCGTGCTTGGTCAGCGACTCGGCCGAGCCGTTGAAGGTCATGCAGATGTCCATGGGCGCGTCGCAGGCCCCGCCCAGGTGCTCCTGCTTGTGCCGGCAGTAGCACAGGCCCACGCCGATGTGGGTCGCCGTCTCGATCACCTCGCTGGCCCGCTCGTAGTCGAGCACGTGGGCGGCGAGGTCGCTGGTGAGCACCGGTTCCTGCACGAAGACCCGTCCCAGCTGGGTCTCGCCCTCGGTGAAGAGGGCCTTCACGAAGTCCTCTTCCACGTTCAGGTACTGGTGGAAGAGCTCGCTGAGGATCTTCTGGTCGAGGTCGCCGCGGGTGCGCATCAGCGAGAACTCGAAGAAGCCGGCCATGGGCGGCGGCAGGGTGTAGACCGAGCGGCCGTGGCGCTCGACGTCGACCAGCAGGGCGCGCCCGGCGAGCCGCTCGAGGATGGTGCGGGTCTCGGCCTCGGGCAGCTTCCAGATGCGCGCGGCCCGGCGCGCGGTGAAGGGCTTGATGGGCAGCAGGGCCAGCAGGCCGGCCTCGCGCTCGCTCATGAGCATCGCCAGGATGCGATTCAGGAGCTGCGACGGCGGGGCGCCCTGGGGCGCCCGGTTGAGACGCGCGACCAGGTCGGCGTAGCCGGACTTGACGGTGCGGTGGGCCATGGGCGGGGCCTCCGGAGGCGTGGGGGCGTCGGGGTTCGACCCGCCCAGCGTAGCACGCCCGCGCAGCCGCAACAAAGTTTTCGAATGGCCATGTTCAGGATTGCGGACACATGACGGTGGTTGCGCGCGGGCGGTGTGGCTAGAATGGGCCTTTCGACCTCGATTCGGACCCCGACCCTCTGGAGCCGCCGTGAAGAACCTGCTGCTGATCCTCGCCGTCTGCCTGCTCGCCGCCCCCGGAATCGCCCAGGAGGGGCATGAACACCAGCCCGGCCACGGCGGCGGCTCCCACAACGACCAGTACACGGACCCCGAACTGGACGTCGACCGCATGGTCCAGCGTTTCGAGAACGAGAGCCGCGAGGTCTTCGCCCTGCGCGAGCAGATCGTCGCGGCGGCCGGCATCGCGCCGGGCGACGTCGTGGCCGACGTGGGCGCCGGCACCGGGGCCTTCCTCGCGCCCCTGGTCGCGGCGGTCGGCGAGAACGGCCACGTCATCGACGTCGAGATCTCCATCCGCTTCGTCGAGCACCTGCGCGAGGTCGCGAACACCGGCGGCTGGGACAACGTCACCGTCGTCTACAGCTCGTTCACCTCGGCCACCCTGCCGCCCGCCTCGGTCGACAGGATGATCGTCGTCGACACCTACCATCACTTCGACGACTACCAGGCGATGCTGGCCTCCATGTTCCGCGCCCTGCGCCCCGGCGGCGTGATGACCGTGGTCGACTTCGACCGCCACGAGGGCGCCCGCGAGTGGATCCAGGGCCACGTCCGCGCTTCGAAGGACGTCTTCCGCGGCGAGATCGAGGCCGCCGGCTTCACCTTCCTCGACGAAGTCACGATCCCGGGCATGGAGGAGAACTTCGTGTTCCGCTTCCGCAAGCCGTGAGCGGAACCTCCGGTCGACCGTTCGGCCCCGGCACCCTCGCCGCCCTCGTGGTGGCGAACATGATCGGGGCCGGCGTCTTCACCACCTCGGGCTTCACCCTGGCCGACCTCGGCTCGCCCGGGCGCGTGCTCGCGGCCTGGGCCGTCGGCGGGGTGATCGCCGTGTGCGGCGCCGTGGGCTACGGCGCCCTGGCCCGCCGCCTGACCGAGTCGGGCGGTGAGTACCTCTTCCTCGCCCGGGTGCTGCACCCGGCTGCCGGCTTCGTGGCCGGTTGGATCTCCCTGCTCGCCGGCTTCACCGGCGCCATCGCCTTCGCCGCCCACGCCTTCGAGAGCTACGTGCGGCCCGCCGACTCGGCCGTGCCGCCGAACCTGATCGCCGTGGCCGCGATCCTCGTCGCCACCGCCGTGCACGCGGTGCGGGCGCGCTTCGGCGCCTTCGGCCAGAACGGGATCGTGGTGGTGAAGCTGGTCGTGCTGGCCGTCTTCGTCGGGTTGGCGGGGGCGCGGTGGGCGGGCGCCGCACCGGACTGGCCGACCTGCACGCCGCAGGAGTTCAGCCTCGCCGCGTTCGCCGGCGCGCTGGTCTGGATCTCCCTCAGCTACTCGGGCTTCAACGCCGCGGTGTACGTGGCGGGCGAGGCGCGCGACCCGGCGCGCACGGTGCCGGCGGCGATGCTGCGGGCCACCATTGCCGTCACCCTCGTCTATCTCGCGCTCAATCTCGTCTTCGTGGGTTTCGTGCCGTGCGCCGACGTGCAGGGCCGGCCCGACGTGGCCGTGGCCGCCGCGTCGAGCCTGCTCGGCGACGCAGGCGCGCGCCTGGTGCGCGCCGTCGTGGCCCTCGCCCTGCTCAGTTCGGTCTCGTCGATGATCATGGCCGGGCCGCGGGTCTTCGCCCGCATGGCCGACGACGGGGTCTTCCCGGCGGCGCTGCGCTTCCGCGGCGAGACGCCCGCGGCGGCCATCGCGGTGCAGGCCGCCCTGGCGATCGTGCTGGTGCTCGTGTCGGACCTGCGCTCGCTGCTCGGCTACCTGGGCCTGACGCTTTCCCTCTCGGCGGCGCTCACCGTGAGCTGCGTCTTCGTACTGCGCCGGCGGCACGGCACCGCGGCGGTGCCGGTGACGGGTTCGGTCGTCCTGCCGGGGATCTACGTGGTCGCCACCGTGACGCTGGCCGTGCTGGCCGCCGGACGCCAGCCGCAGGAGTGGCTCGCCGCGGGGGTGACGGTGGCCAGCGGCCTGATCGCCTGGCGGCTGATCGGGCGCCGTGGAACCTCCCGGGGGCGTGGGCCTAACGGTCTCCCGTGAGCTTCGCCGTCCAGTCCTGCACGATCTTCACCCGCGCACGCTGGCTCCGGTTCTCGCCGTCGTTGGCCGGGACGGCGACCAGGTACGAACGCCCGTCCGGATGGATCTGCAGCCGCCCCGGAGTGGCCTCCGGCACCTGCCCCACCACCTCCGGACGCCCGAGCTGGGGCGTCGGGCCCTCGACGAAAGCCACCCGGTAGAGCTGGTCCCCGCTCACGTAGTAGATGGCCGAGCCGTCGGCGGCGAAGGCCTCGGCGCGCACGTCGGCCTCGCGGGAGACCTTCCAGCGGCCGGTGCCGGAAGGGAAGCGGGTCAGGTAGATGGCTTCCTCGCCGGCGCGGTTGGTGTAGTAGAGCATGAAGTCGCCGCTCGCCGAGAAGCCCACCGGGAAGTACTGCCCGTCGCCGCCGAGCATGAAGCGCCCGCTGTCGGGATCGTCCAGGGCCTGGGTCCAGATCTCCGTCGAGTCCGGTTCGGAGCCGCCGATCTCGCGCCCGCCGGACTCCGTGATGTAGACCAGGTGGCGACCGTCCGGGGTCAGGCTGCCGGGATGTTCGGAAAGCACGGTCCAGGTCTCGCTGCCGTCCACCGCGAGGCGAACGGTGTGGTTCGTGCCCGCTCCCGGTTCGACGGCGACGAAGACCAGTTGCCGGCTGTCGGCCGACCATTTCGGCTCGAAGTACATCTGGTGGTCGCGCGAGGTCAGCTGCGACTCGACTCCCCGCTCGAGGTCCCGCACCCAGATATGGCTGCCGTCGCCGTCGGTGTTGTCGGCGGTGAAGGCGAGCCAGCGACCGTTCGGAGAGAGCGAGAACTCGGCGCCGTTGGGGCGCGACGAGGTGAGCGTCTCGCGCTGACCCTCGGCGAGGTCGACGCGCACGATGACCCGCTCCGCGCTCTGGTGCGGGCTGAGGACGTAGACGAGCTCGCCGTCCCGGGCCGCGGTGGCGCTCGAGGCGTCGGGCTCGACCAGGAACGGCTCGCCGGTCGCCCGGCCGGAAGCCAGGTCGAAGGGCAGCGCCCACAGGCCCCAGGTGAGCTCGGTGCGGGTCAGGCGAAAGAGCACGTAGCCCCGCGGATCGTAGCAGGGCGACCAGATGCGGGCGCCGGCCTGGGCCGTGAACAGGACGCTCCGCTGGTCGTCGTGCCAGATCTCCAGGACGCTCGGCCCGCGCTGCTCCGGGTGGCTGACGAAGAGGATGCCCCGGTCGTCGGGCAGGCCGAACGGCTCGTGCAGGTCGCCGTAGCCGGCGCCGGCCGGGATGATCTCCGTCGACACGCCGCCCTGGTCCGGAATGGTGCGGATGCCGCTCCAGCCGGTGGAGAAGAGGATGCGCCCGCCCGCGACCCAGTGGGCGCCCACGCCGCCGGAGGTGCTGCGCCCGAGATCGCAGAGGGTGACCGGGCGCCCGCCGCGGGTGGACATCTTCATGACCCGGCTCTCCTCGAACCAGCCGACGTGGGTCCCGTCGGGCGACCAGAAGGGCGCCAGGCCCCGCTCGGTCTGGGCCAGTTCGACCGGGAGCTGCTCGTCGAGGCGCTGCAGCCAGAGCCGGTTGCGGTGGGTGTAGACCACGGCGCTGCCGTCGGGCGCAACGGCGGCCTGGCGGGACGACATCTGGTCGTTGGAAGGCTCGATGTCGACGCCGAGATCGAGGATCCGGTAGCGCGCGGGCGATTCGGCGTGGAACAGCACCGAACCCGCGGCGACGCCCAGGGCCAGCCCCAGCACGGCGGCCAGGGCGGCGAAGAGGCCGGTCCGCGAGCGGCGAGGCTCGGGCACGACCCCGGAGAAGCCGAGCCGGCTGCCGGCGGGATCGCGGCGGGCCTCGAGGATGGCCACCCGCGCGTCGGCGATGTGGTGCAGACGCTCGGCCGGGTTGCGCTCGAGGCAGCGGGCCAGCAGCTGCCGGATCTGCGGCGGCGTGTCGGCGGGCAGCCGGGGCCACTCGGGTTCCTTGTGCAGGATCGCCCCGATGGAATCGGAGATCGTCTCGCCCTGGAAGACGCGGTGGGCGGTGAGCATCTCGTAGAGCACCACGCCGAACGACCAGATGTCCGACTGCGCGTCGACCGTCTTGCCGCGCGCCTGTTCCGGCGACATGTAGGCGGCGGTGCCGAGGATCACGCCCTGCTGGGTCATGGCCGCGGTCAGGGTGGGCGACAGCATGGGGTCGCCGCTGGCCTCGTCCGGCTGGTACGCCCGCGCGAGGCCGAAGTCGAGCAGCTTCACGCGGCCGCTCGGCGCGCACATGATGTTGGCCGGCTTCAGGTCGCGGTGGACGATGTTCTTGGCGTGGGCGGCCTCGAGTCCCTCGGCGATCTGCAGGGCCGTTTCGAGGGCCTCGTCCAGGGGCAGGGCGCCGCGCTGCAGCCGCCTGGAGAGATCCTCGCCCTCGGCCACCTCC
>JAGRNP010000064.1 GCA_020440705.1 bacterium
CCACCCCGCCAGCAGGGCCCGCACGCGTTCGGCCGTCCACGGGTGGCGCCAACCCGGATCGGGCGCCGTCCCGGCGGTCAGCGCCGCGGCGGGACCCGCGTCGGCCGCCACGAGCAGCGCACAGCGACCGTGACGGGCAGGGGCCAGGACGAAGTCGTGCAGGAACCGGAGATCGTCGAGCCCGCCCACGGCGACCCCGACGACGGCGATCCGGGCCCCGGGCCGGAAGGGCCCCAGGAGCGGGGCCCAGGGCGAGCGCAGGGAGCTGCGGCGGGATTCCGATGGGGCCGCCCGCCGCGCCCGTTCCCGCAGGCCGGCCCACGGCAGCACCGTGAATCCGGCCCGGCGCGGGCACGGCGTCGGCGGACCGACGCACCACGCCAGACCGGGTGGCGCGAGCCGTCCGTCCGGCGGCCAGTCGGGCACGATGAGGGGAGTATCGACCATGGGTCCGGGCGAGCAAGAAACCCGCCCGGACCGCGACGCCGGATCAGATGCGCGGCCGCGACAGGGCGCCGCGCACCGTCGAGAGCAGGGTCACCGAGTCGAACGGCTTGGTGATGATGTCCGCGGCGTCGGCCAGCCCCGACCCCAGCGGCAGCGGCTCGTCCTTGGGATGCCCGGTCATGAACACGTGGGGCAGGTCGGGCCGGATCTCCAGCAGGTGCTCGACCAGGGTCGGTCCGCGCATCTCCGGCATGACCACGTCGGTCAGGACCAGATCGACCTGGGCGCCCCCCTGGTCGAACCAGGCCAGGGCGTCGACCGCGCTGCCGAACGGGGTCACGCGGTAGCCCCGCCGCACGAGCATCCGCGCCGCGAGGCGCAGCACGATCGGATCGTCCTCGACGACCATGACGTGCTCGCGTCCCTCGAGCAGTTCGACGGGTGCAAGGGTGGCCTCGACGCCGCTGCTCTCGAGGGTCGTGCGGGGCAGGTGCACCGTCACGGTGGTGCCCTCGCCAGGCCGGCTGCTGATGTGCACCAGGCCGTGGTTCTGGGTCACGATGCCGTAGACGGTGCTCAGACCCAATCCCGCCCCCTTGCCCTCGGCCTTGGTCGTGAAGAAGGGCTCGAACACCTTCTCCCGGACCGCCGCCGTCATGCCGCTGCCGTCGTCCTGCACCGAGACGGCCACGTAGGCGCCCGGCACCGTGCCGGGAAACCCGCGGCAGTGCTCGGCGTCGAGCACCTCGTTCCGCAGGGCGAGCCGGATCCGGCCCTGGGTGCCGAGGGCGTCGCGGGCGTTCAGGACCAGGTTGGTGAGGATCTGGTCGACCTGCACCGGATCGATGTGCACCGGGTGCAGGTGGGGATCCATCTCCACGCGGAACTCCGCGCTCTCGGGCAACAGCCGCCGCAACATGGCCACCTGCGGGGCCGTGACCGCCGCCAGGTCGACCACCCGCGGCGACACCACCTGCTCGTTGGCGAAGGCCAGGAGCTGCCGCACCAGCGCCGCCGCCCGCCCGGCCGCGTCGCGGATCTGGTCGAAGTACTCGAGCAGGGGCGAGTCGGGCGCCACCTCGTCGCGGGCGACCTCGACCGTGCCGGTGATCACGGTCAGCACGTTGTTGAAGTCGTGGGCCACGCCGCCGGCGAGGCGGCCGGCGGTCTGCAGCTTCTGCGACTCCCAGAGCTGCATCTCCAGGTCGCGGGCCCGCGTCAGATCGCTGACCGCGACCAGGATCATGGGCTCGCCCGACTCCTGGCCTCCTTCGAGCCCCGCGATGCGCGAGCCCTCGAGCCGCACGTTCAGGCGATCGCCGTCGGCCTGATTCACCAGGATGGTGTCGAGCCGGTGGTCGGAGCCCCCGAGGGTCAGGACCTGGAAGCGCCGATCGAAGGCATCCCGCGCGTCCGACGCCACGAAGCCCCGCAGGGACTGGGCCCGCACCTTCGCCTCGTCCGCGCCGACGAACTGCCGGAACTGCTCGTTGGCCGACCGGATCATGCCCACCTCGTCGAGGACGACATAGCCCACCGGAGCCTGCTCGAAGAGGGTCTGGAAGCGCCGGCGCGCCCCGTCGAGCACGACCTGCGTCTCGCGCAGCTCCTCGTTCTGGAGCTCGAGCTCGGCCTGCACCACCTGCAGCTCCTGGATGAGCAGGCTGGCCTCCTCGGCCGTGAGCGGTTCGCCGCCCTCGTCACCCCGCACCACCGCCGCCTCGGCCCGGCGACGCAGGTTCTCCCAGCGTTCGTGTTCCTTCGTGCTCATGGATCAGGACTCTCCTTCACCGGCCGAGGCGGCCGCCGCATTCGCATCGGGGATGAAGCGCACAACCACGCCGGAGAGCGCGTCGTTGCCGCCTTCGTGGAGCGGCTCGGTGATCACGCGGAACCACTGCACGTCGTCGTGGCCCGGCCGGCGCAGGCCCAGCGGGCGATCGAACACGGGCTGCCCGGTCCGCAGCGTATCGGCGCCGATCGGCTCGCCGAGCGGCGAGATGCGTCCGCTCGGCTCCTGCTGCAGCCACTCCAGGTTCCTGAAGTCGAGGGACCCGTCGCCGCGCTCCTCGGCCGACAGGAAGACCCGGGCCGCCGCGTTGGCGTCGGCGATGCGGCCGTCCAGGTCGAGGTACAGCACCCCCTGCCGCAGCACGTCGAACAGGTGGAAGAAGCGCGACTCCGTCGTCATCAGTTCCCGCCGGGTCTGGGCCAGGCGCGTGATGCTCACCAGGGTGATCACCACGCCCTCGACGATGTCGCCGCCCAGGACGTAGGGCAGCACGCGCATCAGGTACCAGTTGCCCGCATCGTCCACCGCCTCGACCTCGCGGGGACCGCTCCCCGCGAGCACGTCGGCGATGATCGCCTGCAGGTCGATGTCCAGCAGACGGTGGTTGAGATGCTCGAAGGGCCGACCGATGTCCGAGTCGATGAGCCGGAAGACCTCGCTGGCCGCCGAGGTGTACTTCCGCACACGCAGCTTCTTGTCGAGGAAGAGCGTCGCGATGTGCGCGCTGCTGAGCAGGTGGTCGAAGTCGTTGTTGAGCTGGATCAGCTCCATGATCTTGGACTGGTACTGGCTGTTGACCGTGTGCAGCTCCTCGTTGACCGACTGGAGCTCCTCATTGGTGCTCTGCAGCTCCTCGTTGCTTGCCAGCAGCTCCTCGTTGGTCGCCTGGAGCTCCTCGTTCGAGGTCTCCAGCTCCTCGATGGTGGCCTGCAGGTTCTCGCGGTTGAACTGGAGCTCCTGCTCGAGATCGACAATGCGCTGTTCGGTGGCCGCATCCACGTCGAAGTCGGCCGGACGCTCGGCCGTGTCCGTCACCCGCGGCTCGGCGGCCTCCAGGAAGATGATCACCAGCGCCTCCTGGCCCTTGCGGCCGGCCAGGGGCCGGATGGTGAGGTTGAGCAGCCCGCCGCTGGCGGCGCCCCGCACCCGGATGTTGGTGTAGCGGAGCTCCTCGCCGGTGCGGAAGACCTTGCGCAGGCCCGTGGCCAGGGGCACCGAAAGCTCCTCGACCACCATGCGCGAGATGTCGTTGCGGACCTGGCCCGACGGCAGCTTCAGGAAGTCGCCTGTGTCGCCGAGCACGTGCAGCAGTTCCAGCCGCTCGTTGACCACCAGGGCGGGCGGCACGTACTGGCCCGCGAGGGTCGTCAGGATGCGGTCGATGACCCGCTCCTCTTCCCGCGCCGCCGCCGCCGCGAGGCCGCTCCGGCGCGGCCGCTCGCCCGGCCGCCATCCGACGCCCAGCCGCCCCATGTCGCCCCGCAGGGTGTGCCGCGCGCGCCCCTTCGACTGGAAGATCTTGTGCTTGGAGTCGAGGGCGTCGAAGGCATGGCTGAGGTCGCCGGTCGTCTCGCTCGTGCCCAGCAGGAGCAGCCCGCCCGGCTTCACGGCGAAGTTGAAGGCCTCGATGGCCTTCAGTTGCAGGCTCGGCTGCAGATAGATCAGCAGGTTGCGGCAGCTGATGAAGTCGAGGCTCGTGAACGGCGGGTCGGTGATGAGGTTGTGCTGCGCAAAGACCACCATCTCGCGCACGGCGCGGATGATCTGCAGCTTGTCGCCCTGCCGGTTGAAGTACTTCGTCACGTTCCGCGCGCCGAGGTCGGCGCCCGCCGATTCGGGGTACAACCCGGCTCCGGCCCGGGCGATGGCGTCGCGGTCGACATCGGTGGCGAAGATCTTCACCTCGAGCTTCTCGCCGTTCTTCTCCATCCAGTCCCGGCACAGCATGGCCAGGGTGTAGGCCTCCTCGCCGGTCGAGCAGCCGGCCACCCACATGCGCACCTCGGGCGAGGTGCGGTTGGCCAGAATCCGGGCGAGGTGCGTGCGGGCCAGTTCCTCCCACACCTGCGGGTCGCGGAAGAAGCTCGTCACGCCGATGAGCAGGTCGCGGTACAGGGCCGTGACCTCGCTCGGCCGGTTCGTCATCAACTCGACGTAGTCGGGCAGGTGGTGGATCTGGTTCACGTTCATGCGCCGCTCGATGCGCCGGATCACCGTGGACGACTTGTAGAACGTGAAATCGACCCGCGTCTGCTCGCGCAGCAGGGCGAAGATCCGGCTGAAGTTGTCCTCGCCCACGATGAGAGGCGACCGCCGCGTCGGATCGGCCACGTAGGGATGCTGTGCGAAGGCGATCAGCCGCTCGGGCATCTCCTCCACCGGCAGCACGAAGTCGGTCAGGCCGGTGGCCACGGCGGCCTTGGGCATGCCGTCGAAGCGGGCCGTCTCGGCGTCCTGCGCGATGACCATGCCGCCGGCTTCCTTCAGGGCCCGGATGCCCCGCGCGCCGTCGCTGCCCGTGCCCGACAGGATGATGCCCACGGAGCGTTCGCCCTGGTCCTCGGCCAGCGAGGCGAGGAAGACGTCGATGGGCAGGTTGATGTTGCCCCGATCGCGGTCCTGATCGCTCAGCAGCAGGCGGCCGTGGAAAAGGCGCAGGGTCTTGCGGGGCGGGATGATGTAGACCGAGTTCGGCGCGACCTCCATGCCCTCGCTGGCCTTGTGCACGGCCATGCGCGTGTGTTTGGCCAGGAGCTCGGCCATGAGGCTCTTGTAGTCGGGCGAGAGGTGCTGGATGACGACGAACGCCATGCCCGAATCGGCGGGCATCACGTCGAAGAAGCGGTCGAGGGCTTCGAGCCCTCCCGCGGAGGCGCCGATGCCGACGATGCAGGTCGGACCGGTCTTCTTTTCCCGGGACATACAGACCCCCCTTACGGCGAATCAGGAGGATTCCGGCGCGGAATTCCGCCGGGGCCCTCCAGACTGTTGTCCCGCATCCTACTACGCCCGTTTGCTGTGGTCCACTGCCTTGAGGATCTTCAGGTTCAGCACGACGAACCGCCAGAGCTGGAAAACCTTGTTGTTCATCCAGAATTTATCACGTTTCGAAATCTCCACCTTTTTACTCCTCTATTCCGGAATGATTTTCCAGCCGATGCGGCCCTGCAGCTTGTGCATGAACGTGGTGTGGATCATGCGCTTCATCCAGGCGCCGGCCAGCCCCATCTCCATGTGGGTGACGAATTCGTCACGGCCCTCCTCGTTGGGGTAGCGCCGGGTGTCCGGCACCACGGGGTAGACCATGATCACCGCCGCCGCGCCGTCCCACAGGCTGTCGCCCATGCTCGCGATGCACGCCGCGGCCATCTCGGTCATGCGCTCGCTGTGGGTCATGCGCCCCTTCTGCACGAGGTCGACGATGTTCAGGGCCACGATGCGCCCGATGATGCCCGAGACCATGCCCGTGCGCGGCGGCGCCGGACTCATGGGCACGCCGTTCGGATTGGTGTGGGGCTTCGAGATCGGTCCCGGCGGCGCGAAGGCGATGCCGGCCGCGAAGACGTTCGGGTAGCTGGGATTCTGGTACACGGCGGGCCAGGCGTCGGGGTTGGCCGCCAGCTCGTCCCAGGGCAGGCCGTACTGCCCGTCGACCTTGATCAGTCCGGCGGGGTTGGTGAGCTTGTCGGCCACGTCCCCGCCGTCGGCCCCCACGTACTTCAGCGGCTGCCCGACGAAACGGGGGATGAGCATGGCGTAGTCGAAACCGGTCTCGCCCGCGGCGCCGTCCATGTCTTCCCAGTGGGCCGTGCCCGGTTCGATGCCCGTGACGCCGCGCCCGACGAGGGGTTCGATCCCGTAGTCCCGGAACACCGCCCCGATGAATTCGGCGGCCGTGGTGCGCCGGCCCTTGTGCCGCACGGTCAGGCCGCGGATCCCGAAGTCGCCGAGGGCGGGCTCGTTCGAGAGGTAGGCCAGGTCGCAGCGGTCGCGCACGCCGCGCCGCACCAGGTCCTTGTGGACGTTGGTGATGTACTCGAGGGCCGCGCCCTGGCAGGTCGCCGCGCCGTGGCCGGTGCCGATGACGATGCGCTGCCGCTCGCCCTTCCCCATGCGCGCGACCGCCTCGAGGTAGTGCGCGCGGGCGTCCATGGCGTGGGGCGGGCTGCAGATCGACCACGTGTTGCCCGCCTCGGGGCCCAGACCCGGCGTGGCGGCGAAGTCGAGCTTCGGTCCCGTCGCCACCACGAGATAGTCGTAGGGCACGTCGACCGGCGCGCCGCCCGCGGCGGGCTCGACCACCACCTTGCCCGTGTCGGCGTGGACCTCCGTGGCCTTGCCGACGACGAAGTCCACGTGCAGCCGCCGGTACACGGGCTCCAGATCGAAGAGGGTCTTCTCCAGGGGCATGCGATCGATGCCCACCCAGACCAGCGACGGGATGTACACGAACTGGCGCGAGCGGTTGATGACGGTGACCTGGTGGTCGCGCCCGAGCTTGTCCCCGAGATAGAGCGCGGCCGTGTGGCCGGCGAAACCGGCACCGATGACACAGATCCTGGCCATGGGTTCCTCCTGGACGGCGTGATGAACGACCGCGCCAGCATAGCCGACCGAATCAGTCCGGTCATCAAAAAATCAGACCATATCACACTTATTCAGTAGGAGTTCCGGCTAGTGCACGTAGGTCAGGCGTGTGCGGTAGACGTGGCCGAGCCCCTCGACGGCCACCACGTACAGGCCGGACGCGACCCGGCGCCCGTCGTCGTCGCGCCCGTTCCATTCCAGGACGTTCGGTCCGGCGGCGGCGCTGACGGCGCCGAGGTCGCGCACCTGCCGGCCGCGCATGTCGGTCACCGTGGCGCGGATGGTCGCCGGCGCCAGCAGGTCGTAGTGGATCTCGATGGGGATGCGCCAGGCCGGGTTCGGCACCGCCCCGCGCACCGTCAGCGCGTTGGGGCTGACCCGCAGCGAGACCGTGCGCGTGGTGCTGCCCGCGCCGGTGGAGGTGTTGGTGAAGGTCACGGTCGCCGTGTGCCGGCCCTGCCCCAGGTCGAGGGCCGCCCCGGTGGGCGTCGCCGTCACCGTCACGGAATTTCCGGGCGCCAGGGTGCCGCCCGCGCTGTCCAGGGCGAGCCAGGGTACGTCCACGACGGCGGTCCAGTCCACCGCCTGGTCGCCGGTGGCGATCACCGTCCAGCCGCCGGAAACCGGCACGATGGCCCCGCCGTCGATGCGGGAGAAGAGGGTCTCGGCATCCGGGCTGACGACGATGCGCGACTGCAGGGGGTCGAGCAGTTCGGTGGTCAGGGCCCCGGTCCCGTCCGGATCCAGATGATCGCGCAACCGCGTGGCCGGCGTGCCGCCCCCCTCCCACGAGGTCGCGAACCGGCCGTACCAGTCGGGCAGGTCGTTGCCGCACGCCGCCTGCCCCCCGTGCAGTTGCCCGATGACCCGATGGTTCGGATCGAACAGGGGCGAGCCGGAGCTGCCCCGTTCGGTCGTGCCCAGGTCCCAGTCGGTGATCTGCAGGTGGTTGGCGCCGGGATCCACCGTCGTGCCGCCGTAGGCCGTCGGGCGCAGGGGGTCGCGCTCGAAGCTGATGCTCATCTCGTCGGTGCTCGGATGGTGGATCGTCACCGCGCTGTCGGGCACGGCGCCGCTGCGGTCCCAGCCGAGGAACTTGACCGTGAAGGCCGCGTCGGGCACGGCGTCGAGCTCGACCAGCACGAAGTCCGACGCCGACGAGCCCGCCACCAGGGTCGCGCCCGATGTGAACTCGGCCAGGCTGCCGCCGCTCTGGGCGCCGCACACCGGGCTCCAGTAGTTCCAGTACGCCACCAGGCTCGGCGCCGCCGCCGCCGTGATGTCGCAGTGGAAGCCCGACATGAACAGGGGCCGCGCGTCGTAGGCCGTGTTGTTGATCAGGAACCCCGTGCACAGGTGGGTGGCGCCCAGGGCGATCATGGCCACGCCGTCGGCTTCGTCGCGCCAGGGATCGCCGGCGGGACAGAGGATGTCGATGTTGCACGGTCCGGCCTTCGCCGCGGGATCCTCGCCGAAGAAGCGGTAGCCCCGGCCGAGGCGCACCACCTCGAGAGCCACCCGGGCCGCGTCGGCCGCCGCCACGTCGAGTTCGAGCACCACCGCGTCGGCGACCAGCACCGGCGACCACACCTGGCCGTGGGCGGCCCCGGCGAAGACGTCCAGGCGCACGGCGCGCTCCGGGGCGCCGGCCGGATACAGATGCAGCAGGGCCGAAGGCGGCAGCACGCACGGGTCGAGACCGAGGCTCAGGGACAGGGCGCCCGGACTCGCCAGGCGCAGGCGCCACAGGCGCCGACCGTCAGGCAGGTCTTCCCAGGTGCCGGCGTTGGTCGGGGTCAGGGCCAGGTCGACGGGCAGCGCGAAGCGATAGGGCAGGCCCTCGGCGTCCCGCCGGGCGTCTTCGACCGCCAGTTCGTCCGCCGTGACCGCGACGAAGGCGTGGCGGTCGACCCCCGCGAGTGGAGCCACCGGTTGGCGCAGCGCCGCCGGACCCGGGCCCGCCGGCACGGCCCGCGCCGCCCCCCCCACCGACACGAGGACGAAGAGGGCGAGCAGGCCGGCCAGGCCTCGGCCGGAGGGCGCGCGGAACGTCATGATGTCTCGCTTCCTTCGCCGGGCGTCGTCGCCGGGGCCCGGCCGGATCCGCCCTGCACCGCGTCGACGGCGTTGGCGGCGATGACCCACCCCAGCAGGATCTGGGACGGGTAGTGCTTGCGGTCGTTCAGGCGCGACCAGCCGGTCAGCACCGAGGCCGCGCGGGCCACGGCGCCGACGGGAACCGATCCCGTGCGGGCGGCCAGGTTGAGCCAGGGCACCGCCGACATGAACGTGTGCCCGCTCGCCGAATTGGCCGCGTGCAGCGGCCGCCAGCGCGGGCTGCCGTCGTCGGACGAGGGCCGGTTCGCCCCCAGGCCGCGCTGCACCGTCCACAGGGTGGGCAGGCCGACCACCATGGCCTCGAAGTTCGCCCGGCCCCAGCGGCTGAACGCCGTGCTGCGCCACCAGGCGTCGACGGCCCCGACGAGGAGCCAGTTGACGAACCAGAACCGCTCGCCACAGAACTTCAGCACGTGGGCCGCGCGATCGGTGCCCGCCGACCGCACGCGGCGCCGGTGGAAGCCCTCGATGGCCTCGTCGGCGCCCGAGTAGGCCAGCACCCCTGCGGCGACCAGGGCCCCGCCGAGGCGCAGGAACGCCCGCCGCCCGTAGTTGCGGCGCCAGTGGCGGCCGGTGCCGCGGAACAGGGGCGCGAACCGCCCCCGTCCCCGCCGCACGGTCGTGCGGTCCCGGGCGGGCCAGACCAACGCCGCGCACACCACCGAGAGTCCGAGCGCCACCCACACGTCAGCCGTCCGCCTCGTCGATCAGATCCGCCACGTGGCGGGCCAGGGCCGGCGCCGAGGTCAGTCCCGGCGACTCGATGCCGATCAGGTTCACCATTCCGGCGAAGTCGTCTTCGTCCTCCCGCTGCACCACGAAATCGACCAGCTTCGTCGTGTCGAGCTTCGGCCGCAGGCCCGACATGTCGGGCACGAGGTCATCGGGTTCGAGCCAGGGCAGGAAGCGGCGCGCGCCCCGGAAGAACGACTCCGCCCGGGCCGGATCGACGCTGTAGTCCAGGTCGATGCCCGCCGGACCGCCCGCCGCGTCGCGCAGGTCGTGGTCGTACTTCTGCAGGTCGGGGCCGAGCTTCAGGCGGCCGCCGAGGTCGAGGCACACGTGCACGCCCAGGCTGGTGCCGTCGGCGGGCGGCACCGGATAGATCAGCCGCTGCACCCGGCCGGCGTGGGCGTCGGCGATGGCGAAGTAGTTGCCCTTGGTCGGATGGAGGTCCCAGCCCCGGCCCGCCACGTCGATGCCCGCGAGGGCCGCCACCCGGTCGGCCCACAGGCCCGCGGCGTTGACGACCCAGCGGGAGGTGTGGGTCCAGCCCTCGGTGCGCCCCGGGCCCACCGGCGCGACCGTGACCTGCCAGCCGCCCGGGATCCGCGCCAGGGCCGTGGCCCGCGCGCCGGTCATGACCTGCCCGCCGCCCCGCGTCGCGGCGGCGGCGAAAGCCTTGGCCGCGCCTTCGGCGTCGAGCACGCCCGTGCGCGGCGAGTGCAACGCCGCGACAGCCTTGACCTCGGGTTCGAGCCGGGCCAGTTCGGCGCCGTCGATCAGGCGCAGATCCTCCACCCCGTTGGCCTGGCCGAGGGCGAGCAGACGCTCGAGGTTCGGCGTCTCCGCCGGTTCGACCGCCACGATGAGCTTGCCGCACTCGTTGTATCCCACGCCATGGGCGAGGCAGAACTCCTTCATGAGCCGCCGTCCGGCCACGCAGAAGCGCGCCTTCAGCGAACCGGTGGGGTAGTACATGCCGCCGTGGCTGACCTCGCTGTTGCGCGAGGTCGTGGCCCGCGCCAGGCCGCTCTCCATCTCCAGCAGCACGGTCGTCCGGCCCCGCGCCACCTGCTCCGCGGCGACGGCGCAGCCGACGATGCCGCCCCCGATGACTGTCACATCCAGGTCCAACGGCGCTCCCTCAGCGGCCCCGGCGCTTGTCCAGCCAGGTCTGGTAGTCGGTGTGCAGGTAGATCTTCTTGTTCACGTACTCGGTGATGCGCAGCATCTTCTCGGGCCCCACCTCGCCGTTCACCGCGGTCAGGGGGCGGCCGTCGGCGTCGAGGAACCACACCGTGGGCACCGACTCGACCTTGAACTTCTTCGCCAGCGACGGGAGGCGCTCGATGTCCACCTGCGCCACGGCGAAGTTCTCGTTGAGGTAGCGCACGACCTTGGGGTCCGTGTAGGTCTCGCGCATCATGCGGCGGTGCGCGTCCGACCAGCCGGCCATGAAGTGCAGCAGGATCGGCACCTGCCGGCCCTGCCCCGTGGCGAGGGCCTCGTTGTAGCTCAGCCAGTCCACGAAGCGGTTGTCCGGTTCCTCGTCGGCCCGGACCACCGTGAAGGCGGCCAGCACCAGCAGCAGGACCGGCAGGAGCCGGCGGCGCAGGTTCGTCATCGCTCTCTCGCTTTGCTGGCGGGATCCGGCCAGGGCCAGTCCGCGGGTACGGGTGCCTCGAAGCGCAGCGGCGCGCCCCCCACCGGGTGGGCGATCTCCAGGGCCAGGGCGTGCAGGGCGACCCGGTGGTCGGGCAGGCGCAGCCGCGCGCCGTACTTCACGTCGCCCAGCAGGGGGCAGCCCAGCAGGGCCATCTGGGCCCGGATCTGGTGGCGGCGGCCCGTCACCGGCCGGACCTCGACCAGGGCGAATCCGCCGGCCGCCTCCCGCACATCATACCGCAGATGGGCCGGCCTGGCTCCGTCGAAAGGAGCGGTGCAGGCGCGGGTCATGCCCTCGTGGTCGCCCTTGGCGGCCAGCCAGGCGCGGGCCTCGCCGCGAGACTCGGGCGGCCCGCCCTCGACCACCGCCAGGTAGATCTTGCGCACGGTGTCGTCGCGGAACTGGGCCGACAGCCGTCCCGCCGCCTTGCTCGTGCGGGCGAGCACCATCACCCCGCTCGTGTTGCGGTCCAGGCGGTGCACCAGCCCCACGTAGACGTTGCCGGGCTTGGCGTACTTCTCCCGCAGGTACGCCGCGGCGGCGTCCACGAGGGTCGGGTCGCCGCTGCGGTCGCCCTGGGCCAGCAGGCCGGCGGGTTTGGCCACGACCAGCAGGTGGTTGTCTTCGTGGATGACGTGCAGCTCGGCGACCTCGCGGTGCGGGACGAACGCGGCAGGGGATGCCCTGAATATAGGGCATCCCCCGCCTCCGATCAGCCTCGAATCACGACCGCGGCGTTCCGTGGCGCCGCCGGTCCGCCTCAGCTCAGCACGAACCCCTCCTCCTTGGCGATCAGCCGCCGCAGGGCCTCGCCCTCGCCGTCGACCACCGTGGCCATGGCCGCCCCGTCGACGGTCGCCACGATGATGTCGCCGATCTCCTGGCTCACTTCGCGGAACAGGCCCAGCTTGAGCATGCCCTGGGTCTGGCGCCGGTTGTCCTCGCTCGGCGTCACGTAGTGCACCGACTGCACGTGGTAGCGGTGGATCAGGAAGATCTGGCTGAGGGTCATGAACCGCTTCATGCGGAACTCGGGGCTGAAGTTGTTCTGGTCGCGCACCGACAGGATCGTGTTGCCCCGCCGGTCCTGGATCGTCGCGAAGACGATGTTCGACACCTTCTTGTCGTACTTGTCGAGCACCGCCAGCTCCAGCAGGTGCGAGCTCGCCTTGTGCGGGCGCAGCTTCACCCGCAGGGGCGTCTCCACGTTGTACTGCCTGGTCCACAACTCGAGCCAATCCTCGAGCACCCGGGTCGGCACCTCGGTCTGCACCAGGTGCTGGAACTGGGTCGAGCCCTTGCCCATGGCCTTGGTCGTGGCCGTGCGGCCGGAAGACGCGGCCAGCGCCCCGTCCAGGCGCGGACCGCCGACCAGGGTCTGGGGCGTCTTGTAGGGCGACTCGAGCAGGCGCAGCTTGCGCTGCAGCTTGGCCAGGGCCAGCATGCCGTTCTCGAGCAGCGAGGTGGCGAACTCCTCGCTGGCCAGGCCGTCGACCTGGTGCCCGCCGTAGGTGATGAAGTTGAAGACGAAGCCCAGCTTGCCCAGTTCGGCGGGGAAGGCGCGCATCTCGTCCTCGCTCATGCCCGTCGTGTCCCAGTTGAACGAGGGCGAGAGGTTGTAGGCCAGCATCTTGTCCGGATAGACGGCGTGCATGGCCTCGGCGAACTCGCGGGCGTCGGCCAGATCGGCGGTCTTGGTCTCCATCCAGATGATGTCGCAGAACGGGGCCACGGCCAGCGACTTGGCGATGGCGTAGGCGATGCCGCCCCGCACCTGGTAGTAGCCTTCGGGCGTGCGGGCCGCCTCGGCGTCCCAGACCACGTCCAGGCCCAGCTCGGCCGCGCGCCGCCGCACGGCCCCGAAGGTCGCGTTGCGCGCGAAGGCCCGCCACTCGTCGGCGGTGACGTCCGGCTCGGCGCCCTCCTCCTCGCTGTAGGCGATCGCCTCGGCCACGGCCTCGCCGTAGGTCTTCAGGCCCGAGTCGGCCTCCCAGGCGGAGACCATGGCGTCGAGGCCGGCGTTCAGGGCGCGGTCGAGCAGGGGCTGCGTGCCGTCGAGGAACGAGCGGGCCGCCTCGTCGATGCGCTCGACCAGGTGCGTGCGCTCGAGCCAGGCGTCGGCCGGCGCGAAGTCGTCGTCGCCGAGGCCGTACAGCACGTGGCCGTTCACCTCGGACACGCCCTGCGCGGCGAAGCGGCGCAGCACCGCCAGGGTGCACAGCTTGTAGGGCGGGATGTGCGGGTTCGTGACGCCCAGGATGAACGGGTGGTCCCGCCCGTCGGCGTTGTTGTCGAGCAGCGTGGCGGCTTCGGCGTCGGTCCGCGCCACGATGATCCCGCCCACGCCCATCACGTCGAGCTGGAAGCGCGCCGCGTTCAGCCGCTTGATCTGCTCCTCCACCGAGACGAGCACCTTGCCGCCCTGGTGGCCGCATTTCTTGGTGCCCGGCCGCTGGTCCTCGATGTGGTAGCCGGGCACGCCCGCCTCGACGAAGCGCCGCACCAGGTTGCGCACGTGGGCGTCGCCGCCGTGGCCGGTGTCGGCGTCGGCGATGATGTACGGGCTGAAGTCGATCTCCGGCGTGCGGGCCAGCTCGTCCGCGGTCATGCGCGAACGCAGGTACTTCTGGTTGCGGTCGGCCGTGAGCAGCGCACGCACGATGGGCGCGGCCTCGTCCGGCACCTGGCTCAGGGGGTAGCTGGCGAGGTCGGCGCCGGGATCCTCCGTCACCGAGCCCTTGGCCGAGGTGGCCCAGCCGCCGAGGTAGATGCCCCGGATGCCCAGCCGCTTCATCTGCACGGCCTGGCCCGGCGAGTAGGGTCCGAAGGTGGTGATCGACTCGCCCTTGGCGTGCAGTTCGCGCAGCAGGGCGTGGAAGCCGGCGGCGGCGTTGCGCGCCACCACGTACTCGTTGGGGATCGTGCCCTGCTGGGCGACCACCTGGTCGGGGGTGTACAGGCGGGTGATGCCGCGGAAGCGCTCGCCGCCGAACCATTCCTTCATGCGCAGGACGTCGCGTTCGAAGTTGACCATGATTCGCTCCTCTAGTTTCCGGACGCGCCCGCGGGGCCGGGCACGACGAAGTCCAGGTTGTCGGTGATGCGCGTGCCGCTCTCCCTGAGCGTCGACACATAGGTCGCGATCCGTTCGCGCGCGGTGGCCAGGTCCATGTTGTCGAGGTTGATGTTCAGCAGGTCGATGTACCACGGGATCTTCACGTCCTCGCCCACGTACACGCGGGCGATCTCCCGGGCGATGGGCAGGGTCGTCTGCTTGGAATCGTCGTGCACGTCGCGGTTCCCGGCGGCCAGCAGCTTGGCGTGCTCCTCGTCGAGCAGCCGCGCGAACACCTCGGCCGTGAACACGTCGCCCGCCCGCAGGCCGGTGCGCGCGTCGCCGTCGGTCAGCCGCGCGCCCTTGTGCACCCACTCCCAGAGGATGCTCAGCCGGATCTCGCCGGTGGCCATGTCCTCCATCAGGTAGAGCACGTCGTCGTTGCCGAAGTGGTCGGCCGGCTTGAGCGCCGCGGCCTGGAAGCCCTGGCCGAAGGCGTTGCCGTACTGCAGGGCCACGCTCAGCAGGTTCCGCGCGCCGTCGACGGTCCGCGGCGCGTCCTCGAGCAGCAGCAGCCCGTCGGCGTCGGCGGCGGTGTAGGTCAGCGGCGGGAAGTCCCGGCCCAGCTGGTTCGCCGCGCCGGCCTGCTCCCACACGGGCCGGATGATGTGCACCATCTTCCAGTGGGCGACCCACTTGCCGCTGGCCCCGGCCCGCTGCTCGCGCTCGGCGCCCGCCTTGGCGCGGGCCATGCTGTCGGCCACGCCCTGCGCCGACCCGACCGGAATGTTCGGCTCCATGCCGCCCTGCCAGAGGGCGCAGCGCCCGTTCGCGTCGGGCGTGTTCACGCAGCGGCGCACGCGGTCCTCGTAGTTCCGCATGTAGCCGTAGGTCATGGTGATGGCCTCGATGTTCGGATTGACGAAGTCCGGGTCCCCGGCCATGGCGTCGGCGACGCTGTTGATGTAGTCCCAGCGGCCCGTGTTGTAGCCCACGAAGTGCGCGCCCAGGGCCGCCCGGATCTCCATGAGCTGGAAGGTGGCCTCGAGCTGCTCGACCAGGACGTACACCTTGATCGTGCCGACCGGCAGGTCGAGGTGCGTCTCGAGGGTGGTCAGGATGCGGTTCCAGAAGGCCGCCTCGGCGGCGGTCTGGATCTTGGGCAGGTAGAGCACGATCGACGCGCCGTCGGCCCGCAGGCGGGCGTGGTTGTTGGCCACGTAGAGGGCCGCGTCGACGAACGAGGCGCCCAGGCCGCGGCCCGCCGCGTCGCGGGTGTGGCGATCGTCCAGATGCAGGCCGCGGGCCCGGAAGATGCGGGTCGTGAACCCGAGCTGCCCCCGCCAGTCGGCGATGATCTCCCGCCCGAGGAAGCCCCGCGCCCACGCGTTCATCTCGCCGGCCACCTGCTCGGCCACGGCCAGGAAGCGCGGGTCGCGGTCATTGGCCAGCTTCAGGTTGCGCTGGTTGTCCAGGGACATGGTCGCCACCTGGCCGAGGGCGTCCTCGCCGTCGAACATCCAGCCGTCGGCGCCGGACAGGAGGGCATAGGCCACGTTGCGCAGGCTGCTCTCCAGGGAGGCGCCCGGCTTGGCCCCGGGTCCGGTGCCCTGGATCCACTGGCGCTGCAGGTCGGCGGGAATCTCCGGTCCCGTGAACCGGCCCTGCCGGGCGTCGTCCACCCGCAGGTCGGTGCCGGGAATCACGGTGTCCCCGGCCAGGAACCCGATGCGCTCGCGATCACGGAACCGCGCCGCCCGCCGCCGGCCCCGGGCATCCATGAGAGCCAGGCGTTCGCCGTTGAGGGGTGCCAGCGCCGCCAGGGCCCCCAGGGCGTCCGGCGTGTACACGTCCGGATAGCTCTCGGCGTAGCCGGGTCGGATCCGGAACTCGGGGTGGGACATGGTTTTTCCTCCCGCGGGAAAGAAGCTGATATTCATCCACATTGCGAGAATAGCAGATTTCACAACTTCACTTCAAGCGAAATTTCGCTATTTAGATAAATTCCCTTTGAGCGAGGATTGGCACCCGGCGCTGGCCCCGGAGGCCGATCTGTGGTAACCTCAGCGGCACCTGTCGTTTGAATCCCCGGCGAGGAGCCTCATGTCCCGACCCGTCCAGAGCGAGAACCTGCGCCTGATGTTCGGCCTGAAGGTCCGGGCGTACCGGCTCGAGCGGCACCTCTCCCTCAAGCAGCTCGCCGCCTCGTCGGGCCTGGCGGTCTCGTACCTGAGCGAGATCGAACAGGGGCGCAAGTACCCGAAGCCGGAAAAGATGCTGCCCCTGGCCGACGCCCTCGGCGTGGCCTACGACGAGCTCGTCTCCCTGCAGGTCGACGCCAGCCTCGACCCCCTGGCCGACCTGCTCGCCTCCGACCTGGTGCGCGAGTTCCCCTTCGAGCTGTTCGGCTTCGCCCCCCGCGACCTGGTGCACCTGTTCAGCGACGAGCCCCGCAAGGCACGCGCCTTCCTGCAGACCTTCGTCGAGATCGGCCGCACCTACGACATGTCCGTGGAGAACTTCCTGCTCTCGGCCCTGCGCACCTGGCAGAAACAGCACGGCAACCACTTCCCCGAGCTCGAGGAGGCGGCCGCCGCGTTCCGCGACGCCCACCCCGACCTGGGCACGCCCGCCGACCCGGACCGCCTGGCCGCCCTCCTGGCCGACGAGTTCGGCGTCGTCACCGACGCGACCGCGCTGGCGCCCGACTCGCCCCTGTCCGGCTTCCGCTCGGTGTACCGCCGCGGCCCGCGCCCGGTGCTGCACGTGAACCCGCGCCTGCTGCCCTCCCAGCGGGCCTTCGTGCTGGGACGCGAGATCGGCTTCCGGCTGCTCGGCCTGGACGATGTCCGGCCCGACACCTCGTCCTGGGTGCGGGTCGAGTCGTTCGAGCACCTGGTGAACAACTTCCGCGCGTCGTATTTCGCCGGGGCGCTGCTGCTGCCCGAGGCGCGGCTCGTGCCCGATCTCGAGGCCCTCCTCGCCCAGCCCGCCTGGCGCGAGGAGTCCGTGCGCGACCTGCTGCACCGCCACCGGGCCACGCCCGAGATGTTCCTCTACCGCCTGAGCCAGCTCCTGCCCGGACGGTTCGGCCTGGACCAGCTCTTCTACCTGCGCTTCACCCGCGAGGTGGCCACCGGCGAGATCACCCTCACCAAGGAACTGAACCTCAGCGGCGAACTCGTCCCCTACGGCCTCGGCCTGCGCGAGCACTACTGCCGGCGCTGGCTGCCCCTGCGCCAGCTCATCGATCGCGCCCCGCCCGACCTGCGCCAGAGCCGCGAGCCGGTGATCGGGCTGCAGCGCGTGCGCTTCCTCGAGAGCGGCAACGACTTCCTGCTGGTGAGCATGGCCCGTCCCCTGTCCCTCACCGACGCGCGCCAGTCGGCCATGACCGTCGGCTTCGGCCTGTCCGGCACCCAGGCCGGCCGCCTGGGCTTCGCCGCCGATCCGGGCCTGGAGACGGTCGCCGTCAACGAGACCTGCGAACGGTGCGCCCTGGCGGCCGCCGAGTGCCGCGACCGGGTGGCGCCTCCCCTCGTCCACGAGCAGCACAGCCGCCAGCAGGCCCGGGAAGACGCCCTGCGCCGCCTGCTGGCCGCACCACCGGGCGTGCCCGGCGCGCCGCCTCCGGAAGGACCCCCATGACCCGCCTGCTCCGCGCCCTCCGCGCCGCCTTGATGCTGCCCGTCCTGCTGGCCGGCGGGGCCGGCTGCGGCGAACGCATCGACGACGGCCCCGGCGCCTCCACCTCCGACCCCGCCGCCTGCCTGGAGCGGCCCCAGGTGACCATGACCCGACTGTCCTACCCGGCGACCCGCACCGTCGACCAGGTCGACGACTACCACGGCACGGCCGTGGCCGACCCCTACCGCTGGCTCGAGGACGCCGACAGCCCCGAGACCGCCGCCTGGGTCGCCGCCCAGAACGAGGTGACGTTCGGCTTCCTCGCCGGCATCCCCCAGCGCGATGCCTACGCCGATCGCCTGGCCGAGATCTGGGACTACGAGCGCTACACCGCGCCCTTCCGCGAGGGCGGCCGCACCTTCTACTACCGCAACGACGGCCTGCAGAACCAGTACGTGCTCTACGTGCAGGACGCGCCGGCAGCCGCGCCCCGCGTGCTGCTCGACCCCAACACCCTGAGCGACGACGGCACCGTCTCCCTCGGCGGCATCAGCGTCAGCCGCGACGGCAAATGGCTGGCCTGGGCCACGAGCGTCAGCGGTTCGGACTGGCGCGAATGGCGCGTACGCAGCATCGACACCGGCAAGGACCTGCCGGACGTCGTGCGCTGGAGCAAATTCAGCGGCGCCACCTGGGACGCCGAGGGCCGCGGCTTCTGGTACAGCCGCTACGACGCGCCGGCCGACGGCGACGCCTTCGAGGGCACCAACACGAACCAGAAGCTCTGCTTCCACCGGCTCGGCACCGACCAGACCGCCGACCGGGTCTTCCACGAGCGTCCCGACCAGCCCGAATGGGGCTTCGGCTCCACCCTGAGCGAGGACGGCCGCTACCTCGTGCTCAACGTCTGGCACGGCAGCTCCCGCGAGAACCGGCTCTACTACAAGGACCTCTTCGACAAGAGCCTGGTCGTGCGCCCCCTGCTCGACGCCGGCGACGCCAACTACGTCTTCCTCGGCAACGACGGCCCGACCTTCTACGTGCTGACCAACCGCGACGCCCCCCGCAAGCGCATCGTCGCCATCGACCTCGACCGGCCGGACCCCGCCCACTGGCGCGAACTCGTGCCCGAAGGCGACGACGTCATCGACAGCGTCACCCTGGTCGACCACAGCTTCGTCATCAAGACCATGCGCGACGTCCAGCACGCGGTCCGCATCCACGACCTCGCGGGGCGCTTCGTGCGCGAAGTGCCCCTGCCGGGCCCCGGCACCGTCAGCGGCTTCGGCGGCCACGCCGACGACACCGACACCTACTTCACCTTCACGGGCTTCCTCAATCCCGGCGAGATCCACCACTACGACTTCACGACCGGCGAGACGACCCTGTTCCGCAAGCCGGCCATCGATTTCGACTTCGACGCCTACACGGCCGAGCAGGTCTTCTTCACCAGCCGCGACGGCACCCGCGTGCCCATGTTCCTCGTGCACCGTCGCGACCTGGTCCGGGACGGCACCAACCCGACCATCCTGCACGGCTACGGCGGCTTCAACATCACCCAGCGACCCGGCTTCCGGATCTCCCTGCTGCCCTGGCTCGAGCAGGGCGGCGTGTACGCCCTGGCCAACCTGCGGGGCGGCGGCGAGTACGGCGAGGACTGGCATCGGGCCGGCATGCTCGCCAACAAGCAGAACGTCTTCGACGACTTCATCGCCGCGGCCGAGCATCTCATCGGCGAGGGCTACACCTGCGCGGCGAAGCTCGCCTGCAGCGGCGGCAGCAACGGCGGCCTGCTCGTGGGCGCGGTGGTCAACCAGCGCCCCGAGCTGTGGGGCGCCGCCCTGCCCGCCGTGGGCGTCATGGACATGCTCCGCTTCCAGCACTTCACCATCGGCTGGGCCTGGGTCAGCGACTACGGCAGCAGCGACGACGCGGAGATGTTCCCGCTCCTGTACGGCTACAGTCCCTACCACAACCTGCAGCCCGGCGTGCGCTACCCGGCCGTACTGGTGACCACCGCCGACCACGACGACCGCGTCGTGCCGGGCCATAGCTTCAAGTACGCGGCCCGCCTGCAGGCCTGCCAGGCCGGCGACCTGCCCGTGCTGATCCGCATCCAGACCAAGGCCGGCCACGGCGCGGGCAAGCCGACGGCCATGGTCATCCAGGAGATCGCCGACCGGTATGCGTTCCTGCACCGGGTGCTCGACATGGAGGGCGAGAGGGAGACGAGCGGGACCTCCCCCTTCGAGGCCGCATTGCTGGACGCCGACCGCCGCTTCGCCGCCGACGTGGCCGCCGCGGCGGCGGCCGACCGGGCCACCGTCTGGGCGGGCTGGTTCGCCGCCGACGGACGGCAGGTCGTTCCCGGGGCCGTGGTCAGCGGCCGCGACGCCATCGTCGCGCTGATGGCCCCGGTGTTCGGGGCGCCCGGCAGCGGACTCGCCTGGGCGCCGGACCGGGCGGTGGCCGCCGGCGGCGGCGATCTCGGCTGGACGTCCGGCCGCTACGTGGCCACGCACGCCGGCCCCGACGGACCGGTGCGGAGCGAGGGCCGCTACGTGACGGTGTGGCGGCGCCAGCCGGACGGCACCTGGAAGGTCGACCTCGACACCGGCGTGCCCGACGCGCGGTAGCCCGGCGAAGGGCATCGCAACACGGAGGCCCGGCGTGCGGCCGGGCCTCTGGCATTGATGGGCGGTGGGGCGGAGGTCAGTAGCCGGCAGCCCGGAAGGCGTCGGCGTACCGGGCGTCCTCGGTGCGGATGTGGTCGGTGAACCACTCGACCATGTAGGCGAGGATCTCGTGCTCGATCCCGATCTCGCCGCGGGCGAACTTGCGGTGGAAGTCCTCCACGCGCGCCGCGAACTTGGCGTGCATGAGCTGGTGCTCCTCGAGGTGCGGGAAGCCGCAGCGCTCCATGAGCTCCTCCTCGGTGCGGAAGTGGGTCTGCACGTAGTCGGCCAGGTCGGCGATGATCCCGTTGATCTGCACCGGATCGACGTGGGTCGCATCGGCCTCGATGAGGCCGTTCATCAGATCGAAGAACTGGGCGTGCTGGCGATCGACGATGTCCGTCCCCAGCTTCAGGCCACTCGGAAGCGCGAATGTCTGCATGATTCCCTCCGGCAATGGGTTGTGCCTGTCAGAGGGATCGGCCCCGGTCGGGAGACCTTAAGGGGCTTCTTTAGCCGGCGCCCGGGTCGCCCCGGCCCAGGCCACGGCGCCGCACACCAGCAGCAGGCCGGCGATCACCCGCCCGGACGCCGCCTCCTCGCCGAAAACCAGCCAGGAAACGGCCACCGCCAGGGGCACCTTGAGGTTGTTGGCCGCCGCCAGCTCGCCGGCCCCGGTGCGGGCCGCCCCCCGGTTCCACAGGTAGAATCCGAG
>JAGRNP010000065.1 GCA_020440705.1 bacterium
GTTCTTCAAGAAGCAAAGCATGGAGTCCACTCCGGTCCAGGAGGTGAAAACCGAGACCGGATTGATGCGCGTCTCGACTCCCGAGGCAACCGCCCTGGACCTGCTCCGGTACCAGAGAGCTGCAGGCCATATCGGTCACGTGGCCACGGTGCTGGCCGAGCTCGCCGAGAAGATGGAGCCCGTGAGAACCCTGGAGGCTGCCAAACTCGACGGCAGCCTACCGAACGCCCAGCGCCTGGGCTTTCTGCTGGATCTGGTCGGAGCGAGTGAGGTGAGCTCGGAGCTGGCCGTCTGGATCGCTGAGCGAGGCCATCGCTACGTGGCCTTGCGCCCTGACCGGCCCTCCGGCACAGCGTCGAAAGACAGCCGCTGGCGCCTACTGATCAACGAAGAAATCGAGGTCGAACCATGATCCCCCGCGCCCACATCACCGCGTGGCGCGACACTGCACCATGGGCCACCGACGCCCAGGTCGAGCAGGATCTCGTCATCAGCCGGGCACTCGTGGAACTCTACCGCGACGACCTCTTGGCTCAGGAACTCGCCTTTCGTGGCGGCACGGCGCTGCAGAAGCTCCACTTCGACCCGCCGGCCCGCTATTCCGAGGATATCGACATGGTGCAGGTCAACCCCGGCCCCATCGGACCGGTCCTGCAGGCCATGCGAACCCGCCTGGACTCGTGGCTGGGAGAGCCCCGCTGGAAGCAGACTCATGGGCGCGCGACCTTCGTGTATCGCTTCGACTCGGAAGCGAAGCCGGTCACACCGCTGAAGCTCAAGGTGGAGATCAACACCCGGGAGCATTTCTCCGTCCTCGGGCTGCGCCATGAGCGATTCTCGGTCGACAGTCCTTGGTTCGACGGCGAGGCCGACCTCCTCACCTACGGTCCCGAGGAACTCCTCGGCACCAAGGTGCGAGCGCTCTACCAACGGAAGAAGGGGCGCGATCTCTTTGATCTCTCCGAGGCTCTGTCCAACCTTCCGCAACTCGACACCCAGGCCGTCATCGATTGCTTTCAGCGCTACATGGAGCACGACGAACTCCGGGTCACCAGGACCCAGTTCGAGGCGAACCTCGCCGAGAAGATGGCCGACGACGCGTTCCTGGGCGATGTACCCCCGCTTCTGGCCTTAGGGATCAACTACGACCCGCACCGGGCTCTCGAACTGGTCCAAAGCAATCTGATTTCGAGACTGCCCGGGGAACCATGGAAGGGGCCGGGGCGATGACGGCCCCGGCCAGCACCATGGTCTACATTTCACTCTCAAGAACTAGCGTTTTTCGTTAGTTTCTGCGAGTGGAATGTCGCGAGGAGCTCGGGCGGATTCCCCGCAGCCTCCCTGCGAGATTGTGTCTGAATAGCGAATGAAAAAGCCAATCGATCGCTATTCCGACGCACTTTGGAGCCACTTGTCGCCTAGGGGAGGGGCCAACAGGAGTGGTATATGGACCTTGCTGATGTAATCCGAGAGATCCGCGATTTCGTGAACGCCCCACGTCGGCAGTACGCGATCATGCAGGACAGGCGCGCGTGGTTCCAGTTGTGCGCTTCCATGGACTTGGTCGAAGACTCCCAACTGGCAATTGACGCATATCCTGGGGCCACATCCGATAGTGACGGTGCCCACTATCTGGCCGTCTACGGGCTATTGCAGGCGTTCTTTCTTCAGCAAGATGCAGTTGAGCACTTGGGAAGAGCCCTCGGAATTCCGATTAGTGAGGACCAAGAGCTGAAGGCCGTGCGTGAGGCCCGCAATGACATCGTTGGCCATCCGACTATGCGACGCGGGAAGAAGAAGAAGGAAGCGTTTACCACGCACTCCATATCGCGGTGGTCGCTGTCAACTGACGCAATTGAGGTTTACAGTTCCGACGAACAAGCATCCTCTTTGTACCAGAGGCGATTCAGGATCAGCGTGCTCATCGAGAAACAGCGGCAGGGAATCGCCAGGGCGCTCTCCGCTATTCAATCTGAGCTCGCAAGGCGAGAGCGAGAGCATGTGGCGAAATTCTCTGGTCAACCGTTGACGGCGGTATTCCCCCAAACTCTGGATTACACGTTCAGTAAGATCGCCGAGGGGATTCGATCGGCCGGACTGCATGGACTGGCGCGAGCCAATCTCCAATCGGTAGCTGCGATCTTGGCGAGTTTCAGGGATACGCTGGTTCAGCGGGGCGAACTGCCTGCCAATGAGCACCTCGAGTATGACCTAGCCCAACTTGACTATCCGCTCGAGCGTTTGGCGAAGTACCTCGACGATCCCGACGGCCTTTCCCTCTCTGCCGCACTTCCCGAGATCTACCCATGCTACATTGAACGGAAATTTGATGATCTGATAGCCATCGCGAAGGAGATCGATAGCGAGTACGGGGAGAACGCCTAGAATGCGATTCCAAGGGTCGAATCGGATTCTCACGCCTGCAGGGGGGCAAGGGCCGAGCTCCGCCAGGGGCCACTCCTACCCCACCCCCACCAAAACCAACCCCGTCCCCTCCGCCACAAACCGCAACGGAATCACCTCGATCTCCCGCGCCCGGTCCGTCTGTTGGACTTCACAACGGGTCGCGCCCAGCAACACACCATCCTAGTCCAACTTGGATCCGCCCTCCTCCGACATTAGCAGTATTCCGGGCACGAATGGGCGGCGGATAAGAACACCCCAACCCTGCCGCAGGGCGACCGCACTCACGCAACACCTCATATTTCGAACTATCGTATCCCCCTTCCCGAGCGATCCCCCGTTATCGCCTGCTACTATTAAAGTTGTTTATCTGGACCATTTTATCCAGATATATCGATCTCCGATCCGTTCGGCTAGGCTATATCCGCGCTACTCCCGGCAAAAGAAGTCCCTTGTTCTCTAATTCCTATTGGACAACTATGAATCCAGTCATTCCTGCAAGAAGGAAGATCTGGCGCCAACGAACAGGGAGAAGAT
Organism: bacterium; assembly: GCA_020440705.1. Lineage (NCBI taxonomy): Bacteria > bacterium. The sequence goes on from JAGRNP010000065.1 coordinate 2,941, forward strand.
CGATGAAACGACTGTGGATCGTAGCGGCCTGCGTGGCATTTCTGCTGGCGCTTGCGGGCTGCAAGGGCGGCGAGAAGGCCCCGACCGACGACAAGGCGACTACGGCGAACCTCAACGACGGGCCGAAGGCCGTCGAGACCATGACGCCCGATGCGGGGCTGGCGGCCTGGGGCGAGCAGCTCTTCCAGTCCAAGGCCTGTGTCACGTGCCACGCCGTCGGCGAGCGCAAGCAGGGGCCCGATCTGGCCGGTGTCGCGGCGCGCCGCACCGAACGTTGGATGAAACGCCAGATCATGGATCCCGAGTGGATGCTGAAGAACGACCCCATCGCCCGGGAATTGATGGCCGAATACGCCCTGCAGATGGCCAATCAGCAGGTGAAGGATGCGGAGGCCAACGCCCTGATCCAGTACCTGCTGCGGGAGACCCTTGCCGGACGTTGACGGACTGTCCGTTACCGCTCTGACCGAAGGAGGAGACGATGCGACGATACATGCGAACGCGCCGGGCTCTCGCCCTGACCATGTCGGCCTTTGCGATTGTGCTGCTGGTGAACGCCTGCGGCGACGACGGCCAGCAGACCGGTTCCACCGGCGATGCCGCCCAGCGGGTCTACGTCGCGCCGGGGGACTACGACGAGTATTTCGCCTTCCTCTCGGGGGGCCACTCCGGCCAGGTGTTCGTCTACGGTCTGCCGAGCGGACGTCACCTGAACACGATCCCCGTGTTCACTCCCGAATCGGCCAGTGGCTGGGGGTATGACGAACACTCGAAGGAAATGCTCGGCGGCTTCCTTTGGGGAGACGCCCACCACCCCGGCCTTTCGGAGACCGACGGCGATTACGACGGCCGTTGGCTCTTCATCAACGACATGGCCAATGCCCGCATCGCCCGCATCGACCTGGACGTCTTCAAGACGAAGCAGATCATCGGGCCCCTGCCCAATGTCTCGGCCAATCACGCCTCCACCTTCGTGACCGAGAACACGGAGTACGTGTTCGCCGCCAGCCGCTTCTCGGCGCCGGTGCCGAACACCTACCAGTCCATCGCGGAATACAAGAACAAGTTCAACGGGGTGATCGCCGCCGTGGCCGTCGGCGACGACGGCACCATGAACCTGGATTTCGAGGTGCTGACGCCTCCCTTCCACTGGGACAAGTCGGACGCGGGGAAGGGCCCCAGCCACGGCTGGGTCTTCTTCTCGTGCTACAACTCCGAGCAGGCCTACACCAAGCTCGAGGTCAACGCCAGCCAGAACGAGCGTGATTTCATCGCCGCCCTGGACTGGCGCAAGGGCCGCGAAGCGGTGGCGGCCGGAAAGTTCAAGTTGGTCGACGGCGCCAAGGTCATCGATCCGGCCGAGGTGCCGGGCCTGATGTACCTCCTGCCGACGCCCAAGTCGCCCCACGGCGTGGACATCGACCCGTCCGGCACACGGATCATCGGCAACGGCAAGCTGGCCGCGGTGACGGTGGTGCACAGTTTCGAGCAGTTCCAGACGGCCGTCGCCGAGAAGGACTTCATCGGCGAATACGGCGGCATCCCCGTCGTGCGCTACGAGGCGACGCGTGTGGCCGAGGTGCCGGTGGGGCTGGGACCGCTCCACACCCAGTTCGACGGTCGCGGCTACGCCTACACCAGCCTGTTCCTGGACAGCCAGGTGGCCAAATGGAGCCTGGAGACCTACGAGGTGGTCGACAAGGTGGACGTGCACTATTCGGTCGGCCACCTGACGGCCAGCGAGGGCGACACGAAGCACCCTACGGGCGAATGGCTGCTGTCATTGAACAAGATTTCCAAGGACCGCTACCTGCCCATGGGACCCACCCACCCGGAAGGCGCCCAGCTCATCGACCTGACGCGTCCTACCATGGAGCTGATCCTGGACATCCCCACCTACATGGAGCCCCACTACGGCCAGATCATCAAAGCGGACAAGGTGATCCCGCGGGTCAAGACCATCTTCCCCATGGAGGAGAACCACCACGCGCAGCGGGCCCTGAACGAGGCGGAGACCGGGGTCACGCGCGACGGCAAGGACGTGCACGTGAAGATGGTCGCCGTGCGCACGCATTTCTACCCGGACACCCTGACGGTCGACCTGGGCGAGACCGTGTACTTCCACGTCACGAACGTCGAGCAGGACCGGGACATCGCCCACGGCTTCGGCATCCTGCGCAGCAACGTCGATTTCCAGATCGAACCGGGCGAGACCAAGACCGCGAAGTTCACTCCCGAGACGCCGGGCATCTACCCCTTCTACTGCTCGAACTTCTGCTCGGCGCTGCATCAGGAGATGCAGGGCTATCTGGCGGTGCGACCGTGACCGGTCCCCGCGGAAGGGATGCCGGGGAGGCGGCCCGGGCCGCCTCCCTGGCGCGCGGGCTGATGTCCTACGCAGGCGGCCGCCTGCAGGCCTGGCAGCGACTGCTGGTGGCAGGGGTGGCCGTCGCCCTGCTGCCGGTGATGTTCTGGCCCGTGCTGCCGGTCTGGCGCATCCACCTGGTGGCGCCCCAGTACCGCGAAGGCCTGGAGATGCGCATCCACGTGAACGACGTCAAGGGCGACCTGCGCAACATCAACATCCTGAACCACTACATCGGCATGAAGCAGATCTCGGCGGAGAACTTCCCCGAGTTCTCGTACCTCCCCCGCACCATCACGATCTTCGGCGCGGTGGCCCTGCTGGCGGCCGCCGTCGGCCGCCGCTGGTTGGCGTTCCTCGGCTGGCTGGGCTTCGCCGTGTTCGGTACGGTCATGATGCTGCATTTCGCGGCCTGGATGCAGGACTACGGCACCGACCTCGACCCCAAGGCGGCCCTCGACTTCGGGGCCTTCACGCCGCCCATGCTCGGCACCAAGGTGAGGGGCAACTTCGTCGTCAGTTCGTGGCCCCATTTCGGCGGCGTGATCCTGGTGCTGGCCGGACTGCTCGGGCCGGCGCTGGCCGCGGCGGACCTGTGGCTCGCGGGCCGACGCCGACGCATGGGCCGGGTGGGTACGATCGCAGTTGCGCTGTTGCTCGTGGCTGCCGGCGCCGGCATCCCGCCCGTCCGGGCGACGGAATTCGTGGACTATCGCGAGGGGCCGTCGCCCAGCACGCTGCAGCTCCTGGTGGAAACCACAGCGCCAGGGGACACCCTCCGGCTGCCCGCCGGCGTGCATGCGGGGCAACTGGTGATCGACCGGCCTCTGGTCGTGCTCGGCGGACCGGACACGGTGCTCGACGGCCGGGGCCGCGGCACCGTGGTGGTGGTCGGAGCGCCGGGCACCGTGCTGCGCGGCTTCACCGTGCGCGGCAGCGGCTACGATCTGCTGCTCGACGACGCCGCCGTCCTGCTGGACGAGGCCGACGACGTCCTGGTCGAAGATCTCGTGATCGAGGACTGCAATCACGGCGTCTACGTGCGCAACGCCGCCCGGCCGGTGATCCGCGGCTGCCGTCTGGTCGGCCGCCGCGGCACGGTCCACGAGGAGAACCATGGCAACGGGATCCACATCTGGCACGCGGTGCAGGCCCTCGTCGAGGGCAACGACGTGGCCGCCCACCGGGACGGAATCTACCTTTCCTTCGCAGACAGCGCCACCGTGACGGATAACGTCTTTCACGACCAGGACCGCTTCGGGCTGCACTCGATGTACAGCCAACGCAACGTGATCACACAGAACCTGTTCACGGCGAACACCGCAGGCACGGCCCTCATGTTCAGCAACCGCATGCTGATGGAGGGGAACTTCTTCGCCCACAACCGCGGCCACCGGACCTACGGCCTGCTGCTGCGCGACTGCAGCGATTCGCGGTTCATCCATAATCGCCTCGTCGACAACACCATCGGCATCTTCCTGGACGGTTCGAACCGCAACGTCTTCACCGAGAACACCATCAGCGAATCGGGTTGGGGCGTGATCGCCTACAGCTCGTCCGAGGACAACGAGTTCACCAGGAACAACTTTCTGGACAACGACTACCAGGTTTCCCTGGACATGAGACGGACCCGCAACCGGCTGCATCGGGACGGCGTGGGCAACCACTGGAGCGACGCCCGTCCGTACGACCTGGACGGCGACGGCCTGGGCGACGCGCCCCATCAGCCGGTGGGCTTCTTCGCCTTCGTCAGCAAGCAGTTCCCCGACCTGACGGTGTTCGCCGGCTCGCCGGCCGTGGTGGCGCTGGACATGGCCCAACGTTCGTTGCCCTCGCTGCAGTTGACCGAGTTGACGGACCCCCATCCGCTGCCGCAGCCTGTCCCGGTGCCGCCGTTTGCCGGCCCCGGTCTGCCGGGGCCCTCCCCGACCGGCGACCGGGAACGTGTGCCCCTGGCGGCGGCGTCGCTGGCGACCGCCGGCGCGGGACTCGCGGTGCTTCGGAGACGGCGATGATCGAAGCTGTGGGCCTGACGAAAAGCTACGGCCCGGTGCAGGCACTGCGCGGCGTGGACTTCACTGTCGCGCGGGGTGAAACCTTCGGGATCATCGGGCCCAACGGCGCCGGCAAGACCACCCTGCTGAAGGTGATCCTGGGCCTGGTGCGCCCGGACGCCGGGAGGGTCGCCATCGACGGCGCCGAACTGTCGCGGGAGCCGGTTCGGCTGCGCCGCGCCGTGGGCTACGTTCCCCAGCGGGACGGCTTCGACGAGGAGTCGACCGGACGGGAGGCCCTGGGGTTCTTGGCGAGCCTGCGCGGAGTCCCGGCGAACGAGGTCGGCGCCCGAGCCCGCACCGTGGGCGTCGATGACCTTCTGGATCGGCGGGTGGGCACTCTCTCGGGTGGCCAGCGCCAACGGCTGAGTGTCGCAGCGGCCCTGCTGGGCGACCCTCCCGTCATGCTGCTGGATGAACCCACCGCGAGCCTGGACCCCCGCGCCACCGCGGCCTTCCGGACTTTGGTCGCCGAACTGTCGGCGGCGGGCCGAACGATCGTCCTGTGTTCCCACCTGCTGGACGACGTGGAGCGGCTCTGTGGACGCGTATTGGTTCTGTTGGACGGCAGGGTCGCGACGATCGAAGAAGTGGATCGAACCGGTGAGCCCCCGCGCACCGGCCTGGAGGCCCGGTTCCTGGCGGCGGTGGGCACGGAGGACGACGATGGCGATGACGAAGCTTGAACGAGGGGCAATGCTGGTCCTCCTGTTGTCGGTCGCGATCCTGGTCGGTTGCGGCGGTCGGACCACCGAGGGCCCTCCCGATCTGACGACCGGCGACCCGCGCTGCGCCGCCTGCGGCATGGCTGTGGCCGACCCGAAATTCGCCGCGGCCATACGCACCACGGGCGGAGAGATCGCAGCCTACGACGCCATCGAGTGCCTGGTGCGCGACCTGCGCTCCCGGACCGGCGACCGCGCGCCGGCCGAGATATGGCTTGCTGACCTGCCCACCGGCGAACTCCAGCCGGCCGCTCGCATGACCGTCGTGCTCGCCGACTTCCCCTCGCCCATGGGGGGCGGCTACGCGGCTTTCCTGTCGCCGCAGACGGCGGCGGATGAGGCTCGGCGCCGCTCCGGGGTCTCGGGCGCCCTGGCGCAGTTCGTCGACGGCACCCTGCGTCGCCCCGGGAGCGGGTAATGAAGCGCCTGGCCCTCGCGGCGGTGGCGATTCTCGCTGCGACCGTTGCCCTGGCGCTGGTCGGCGACCGCCTGTCCCGCCACGAAGAGGAAGCGTCGCCGCTAGCGCCTCGGCCCGTCCATCGCGCGGAGATCGAGTTGACGGCCGCAGGCATGGTCCCTCCCAAGTTGCGGGTTCCCAAGGACCACGAGTTGCACCTGCTGGTGCGGGCCGCCCCCGACGCCCCTGAGGGGGTGTTGACCGTCAGCGGCTACACGGATGTGACCACGGGGGTGGGCATCGGCCCGGGCCTGGCGCGGGAGATCGTCTTCGTCTGCGAACGACCGGGCGACGATTTCGCCTTCATCCTGGGCGGTCGCACCGTCGGCCGGCTGGAGATCACCGGCAGCCACCTGCAGGAGGGACACGAATGAACGGCTGCCTGACCGTGGCCCGCGAAAGCCTGCGTCGGGTGGCCGCAGCCCGGGCGATCCTGCTTTTCGCCGTGCTCTTCGCGGCCATGGCCGTGGGGCTGAGCTATTTCGGCCTGGCCGGCCAGCGCGCAGCCGGTTTTCAGGGCTTCGCGCGCTTGACCGCAAGCCTGCTCAACCTGACGGTCTACGTGGTGCCGCTGATGGCTCTCATGGTGGGCACCACCGAGGTGGCCGGCCGCCTGCACCAGCTTTCGGTGGTCCTGGCCCAGCCGGTAGGCCGTACGGCCGTGCTGGTGGGCAGCTATCTGGGCGTGGCGAGTGCTCTTGCGGCGTCGCTGGCCATCGGACTCGGGGCCGCCGGTCTGCTGGTGGCGCTCCAGGCTGGATCCGCTTCGTTCGGGGGGTTCGCCGTCCTGGTAGGCACCGCCCTTGCCCTCCTTCTGGCCTTCCTCGCACTGGCCTACCTGCTCGGGGTGGTCTTCCTGGACCGCCTTCGCGCCATGGGGGCCGCGATAGTTCTTTGGTTCTTGACGGTCGTGGGGTACGACCTCGGGGTGATCGGCCTGAGCTCGCTGCTCAAGGGCGTGGCCCTCAAGTCCGTGCTGTTGCCGGCGATCCTGCTGAACCCGGTCGATACCGGCCGCGTCGTGGTGACCCTGGCCGGCGGCCGCGGGGCGCTCTTCGGGCCGGCAGGGGCCACCCTGGTCGACGTGTTCGGCCGCCCGACCGGTGCCGCCCTGGCGGTCGCGGCCATGATGCTACACGCGCTTGTACCCCTGGTCGCCGCGGTGTTGGTGTTCAGACGACGGGATCTGTAGACGGCCGACGGCAACATCCGTGGCGATCCGCGTATCATGCGGGCCGCTTTGCCTTCTCGTAGACCGTATCCAGTACGTCGTAGAGGACCGGAATGACAACCATGGTGAGCATGGTGCCCGCCGCCAGGCCTCCCATCACCGCCACCGCCAAGGGAGAGAACCTCTCCGCCCCCAATGCCCACTCCAGCGCAAGGGGAGTCATGCCGACGATCGTCGACAGCGAGGTCATCATGATCGGCCGGAACCGCGTCCGAAGGGCGGCCAGAAGGGCCTCGGTGCGGGGAGCGCCCGCCTCGCGGCGCTGCCGGGTGAAATCGATGAGGATGATCGAATTGTTGACGACGATTCCGACCAGCATGATCAACCCGATCATCACCGGCATGCTCACCGGCATGCCGGCCAGCAGAAGGCCCCCGGCAGCGCCGATGAGCGTCAAGGGGATGGCGGCCATCACCGTGAGCGGGTGCAGGAAGGAACGGAACTGGGCCAGCAGGACCAGGTAGATGGCCAGCACGGCGACACCCAGCGCGCCCAGCAGTTCGTTCCTCGCTTCCTTCATGTCCGCATCTTCGCCCGCCAGGCCTACGCGGTATCCTTCCGGCACGACCAGGCTCTTCAACGCCTCTTGGATGTCGGCCGTCACGAAGTTCAGGGGACGTCCCTGGTGCAGCGACCTGATTTCCAGGTTGGGAAGCAGATTCTCCCTCGTCACGAGGCCCTGGATCACCTGTTCCTTCGCCGTGGCGAGGGAACCCAAGCGCACGGGCGTTTCCATCGCCGGGGAATCCAATCGAACGGCGAAGGCGTCGTCGCGGCTCGCGCGATGCTCCGCGCGGTAACGCACGTTGATCGGCGTCTCGACCCCCAGGGGCTCGCGCAACACCCCGGCAGGAACACCGTCCAGCGCCGACCGCATGCCGCTGGCCGCCGCCGCCGGCGTCAGGCCCGATTCCCGGGCCCTTTCCGCGTTCACCCTGACCGCCATGTTGAGTTGATCCCTCCGCCAACTCCGGTACGGGTTCGTCACTCCCGGCACGGCGGACACGACCGCGAGCAGGCGGTCGCCCAGCGCATCCAGGACCAGGGGATCCTCCCCCTCCACGCGCACGACGACGGACGCCGAGGTCGTGGCTTTCGCCGTGCTGCCAGACTCGCGGACCACGAGATTGCTGATCCCCGGCACTTTCGCCAGCTCGAGGCGCAAGCGGTCCTGGATCTCCCATACGCTCTCCTGCCGTTCGGTGCGGGGAGACCAGGTCACCGAGAGAAAGGCCTGGGTCGGGCCCTGGACTCCGCCGCCGCCGAAAGAGTGCATGCCGGGCTCGAAACCCATTTGGGTCGAAAGCTGTCGGAGATCCGGTTCCGCCAGTACGATCCGTTCGACCTCGCGCACGACCCGTTCGGTCTCGTCCAGGGAAGACCCCGACGGTGTCTCGACGGTGATGAAGCTGGCCCCGCTGTCCATCTTGGGCAGCAGTTCCATGCCGCTGAGACGCAGGGCGACAAGCCCACCGCCGAAGAGCAGGACCGCCGAGATCAGGACCGGTGCCCGACGAAGCAGGGACGCCCTCAGGACAGCGACATACCCGTCCCGCAGCCGGTCCATCACGCGGTTCCACGGTCCGGCCAGTTTGGCGGAGAACTCTTCGGATCGCCCCGCGCCCCCGCCCACGATGACGGTCAGGATGGGCACGAGCAACAGGGCGACCACCAGGGAAGAGAGGAAGGCGATGATCATGGTCGCCGCCAAGGGGCCGAAGGTCTTGCCGATGAAGCCGTACAGGAACAGCAGAGGTACCAGCACGACCAGCGTCGTCACGTTGCCGGCGATCACCGCGAACTGGATCTCCTCGGCGCCCGCCCGGGCCGCGGCCAGCGGAGAAAGCCCGTCCTCGGCCTGGCGGCGCGTGATGTTCTCCAGCATGACCACCGAGCTGTCGACAACCATGCCGACCGCCAGGATGATCGCCGTCAGGGTGACCATGTCCACCTGGATGCCCAACAGAAGCATCACGGCGAAGGTGAGCAGGAAGGACATGGGCATGGAGACGGCCACGACCAGCCCGCGCCGCCAGCTGCCGAGGAAAAGGAAGATCACCAGAGCGGCCAGCAACAGCGCTTGCCAGACGCTGCTCAGCATGTTGCCGACGACCTGGCGCGTGAAGGAGGCGGATTCCTCGGCCTCGCTAAAAACGATATCCGGATACCGGGTCGCCAACGCGGCCAGGCGGACGCGGGCGGCCTCGACGACGGCGACGGTGTTGGCGTCGTCCTGCTTGAAGACCTGCAGGGCGATGGCTGGCTCACCTCCGACATGGAAGCGGGAGAGGTCTTCGGAGCCGCCGACGGCGATGACGGCCACGTCCCCGACCTTCAGTTGCCGGCCGCCGGCGCCCAGTAGCGGCACGGCTGCCAGGCCCCCTGGATGATCCGGCTGGCCGTCGACGCGGAACCCGTACTGCGTACCGCTGCTGCGGATCTGTCCCGCCGGTAGGCTCACATTGTGTTCCTGCAGGGCAACCGCCACCTGCCCGATGGTCAAGCGGTAGGTTTCCAGGGCCGTCCGATCGACCTGGACGGAGATCTCCGGCTCATGGCCGCCGAAGACGTCGACAACTGCCACGCCTGGCACGCGCTGGATCTCGGGCGCCAGCACGTCCTCGGCCAGCCGCCGCACCGATACCAGGTCCCGACCCCGGATGCCCACGGTCAGGACCGGCCGATCGCTCGTGGAGAATTTCAGGACCTGGGGATCGGCGATGCCCGCCGGCAGCCCGGCCCGGATGCGAGTCAAGGCGTTCTGGACGTCGATCGCTGCCAGGTCCACCGAGACCCCGTACCGGAACTCGACCTCCACCAGGGACAACCCGTCCTGGGACGTCGAGGCCACCCGAGCCACTCCTTCCAGCGAAGCGCATTCGGTCTCGATGCGCTCGGACACCAGATCCGCCACGTCGGCCGCCGTGGCCCCCGGGTACGCTGTCAGGACGTTCACCAGGGGCGGCGCCGTGTCGGGGAACAGCTGGATCGGCAAGGCGAAATAGGCCATGGTCCCGAACAGCAGCACCCCCAGGGAGAGGGCGTAGATCGTGTGCCTATTGTCGAGGGCGAAGGCGGGCATGCTCACGATCCGGCCTCCTCCGCGACGGAGAAGACGGCGGCGCCGTCGCTCAGGCGGTCGATGTTGCTGACGGCGACAACGGCGCCCGATGGAGGCGAAGGCGCGATGGCGACCCAGCCGCCGACTTCAAGACCGATGGCGACGTCCCAGCGTCGGGAGATCCCGTTTTCGATCAGGAAAACCCAATTCTCCTCTCCATGACTCGCAATTGCTCGTCTAGGTACCGCTGCCTCGCCTGTGCTTTCACCCAGGACGAAGCGGACGGCCACCGGCTCTCCCGATCGCCAATCCGTACGTGTAACCGGGGGCACGGCCACGGTGACAGAAAAAGTACGTCCCTGCCCGGTGGCGGCCGGCGCCACCTCCTGCACGGCAGTCGGGATCACCTCTCCATTCGGGCCGGTCAGGAGAGCCGGCGTGCCCACCTTGATGCCTGCGCGCACGTCCTCGGCGACGACCGGCACCTGCACCTCCATCTCGATGCTCCCCACCAGAACCAATGGCTGACCCGGCAGAACGTGCTGGCCCGCCTCCACCTTCCACTCGAGGACCGTGCCCTCGACCGGAGAACGTTCTCGGGCCCACCCAAGGCGGACTTCGGCTTCCGCCAAGGCCGCCGTTGCCGCCGTCGCCGCACGCTCGCTCGCGGCCATTTGGTCCTGCGGCACTGCACCTCGAGCCGCCAAGTCCACATCCTCTTCCCACCGCTCCGACCAGTAGTCCCGATCGGCGCGCAAACGGGCCACGGTCGCCTCCAGGTCGGGCGCATGCAGGATCGCCAACTCTCGCCCCTCGGGCACCGGTTCACCTTCGATGGCGCCCAGCGCACCCACCGTTCCCTGGATGCGGGCTGTCACCAGTACCTGCCTGGCGGGCGCGACGGTGCCCAAATAGTCGAGTTCCCTCTGCAGGGGAACCATGCTCACCGGAAGGACACGAACCGCCACCGGCGGCACCGCCGAGCGCGGGGATTCCTGCTTGCAGCCCGGGAAGAACACCATCAGAAGGATCGCAGCCGACGTGGCGAAAATACCGCCGTCACTCCACGGACTCCTGGTCATCATTCACCCTCCACGAGATCGAGCGCCAACTGGCGGGTCAGGGTTCCGGCCGTCCTGTGGAATTCGATCCGGGCGAGCCGGACGTCGTTGCGCAAGGCCGCCGATCGGCTCTTCAAGGCCAGCAGTTCGTACTCCTCCGTCAGAAGCGTCGAGAGGGGCAGGCGGCCGGCTTCATGCAGTTCGGTTTGGGCGGCCACTGCATCGGCCTTCGCCGCCGCGCTCCTCCGGACCAGACGCAGTTGGTCCTCCGCCGCCTGAAGACGCTGGGTGGCGACTTCCATTCCGATCAGCACATCCTGCCGCGCGGCGGCCAACCGGCGATCGGCTGCCAACTGGGCGGCCCGTGCACCTTGGGAAGCAGATCGCAGGCCGCCTCCGGTGTACAGAGGCACCTTGACTGCGAAGCCCACGGCCCATTCCTCGGTGAAGTCGAGTTCGTCTCCCGCCCGCGACCGCAGCGTGGCGAATGCCGACAGCTCCGGCATGGCCGCCCGCTTGGCGGCCTCCGCGGAAGCGCGGTTCCGGCGTAGCCAGGCTTCGGCCTCCCGGATCGCCGGAGACGTCGTGTCCTCGAGTTCGGCGGGCGGACCTGGCATTGTTGGACGCGGCGCACGTTTCGGATAGACCGGGGTTTCCCGGCCCATCCAGCCGGCCAGGCTCCAGCCAACCTCCCGGAGGGCCGATTCCAAGGCCAGGCCGTCGGCCCGCATCCCGTCCAAGGAGGATTCCAGCAGGGAGAGATCACCGGGGGCCGCCCGACCGGCGCCCACCAGATCGGCGATTTCCTTGCGCCGCGTCTCCAAGGCGGCGATGCGCCCTCTGACCAATTCGAGGTTGTCTTCCAGCCGACGAGCCTGGATGAAAAGGCCCGACACGGTTGCGATGGTTGTCTGCCTCGCCTTGTCGAGGTCCGCGGTCGCTGCGTCCGCGCCCGCCCTGGCCGCCATGAGATTTGCCCGACGTCGGCCCCAGTCGAACACGGGCATCTGCAGGGACAGGACTCCTTCGAAAATGTCGTCGTCCAGAGGCGGGAACACCCCGGCCTCATGAATGGGCACGACGGTGTTGGGATCGCTGTACCTGGTGTATCCGGCCGCGGCCGTCAAGCCCGGAAGCAGTGCGGCTCGGGCTTCCCCGATTCGCGAATGGGCCCGCTCCCGGTCGTAATGCGCCGCCTGCAGTCCGAGATTGCCGTCGAGCGCTTCGGTTAGGGCGTCATCGAGACCGACTGCAGGAACTCCGACGCCCGGAACGAGGTCCGAACCGGATGCCGCGGTTTGGAAACAGATCGCAACGAGCAACGTGATGGCCGCCGAGCTGATTCTCATCTCCGTCTCCCTCTCGCGTCACGCAGGCCTCTTACCTACTCTTTCCCTAGCTGGCCCTCTCGCTGGGGAAGTGTTTCAACTTGCCTGGTCCCGGTCGATGCAGTATAATTAATTAAACGGTTGGTTAATTCGCAAGTACTAATTTTCTGGAGGCCTCATGAGCGACGACAAGGACGGCGGAAGCCAATCCAGGGATCCTGAAGCGACCCGTGACGCACTTCTGTCGGCCGGGTTGGAATGCTTTGCCGCAAAGGGTTTTACCGGCTGCACGACGCAGGAGATCGCCCGAATCGCCGGGGTGAACAAGGCGCTGATCAGCTATCACTTCGGGGGTAAGCAAGGACTCCTCGACGCCCTCCACGCCCAGGTTTTCGAGCGCCTGGGCCCCGGCATCGCTCGACTACCGGATACCGACAGCGATGCCACCCGGAACCTGAGGGATTATATCAGAGCCTTCGCGGGACTCGCGGACCTGAACCCCGATTATCCCGTCATGCTCCTGCGTGGATTGATCGCCGGTGAAACGGATCCGGAAGGAGGTTTTGCGAATCGCCTCATGGAATCGAACCGCGTCCTGAGGACGATCCTGCTCCAGGGAATCGAGGAGGGTCACTTCCGTTCGGTGGACCCCATGTTGACCCAGGCGAGCATCCTGGGCAGCCTTCTGTTCTTCTTTTCGACCGCCGTCACTCGACGGCGCCTCGCGTCCTCGGGCAAGATCGCTTCACCCCCTCCCCAACCCCTTCATTTCGTTCAACATCTGGAGGAACTGATCGTCAGGGGAATCGCTGCAACATGATCCTTCCGGACGGCCTTGGTTGGCCGGGACCGCCACATGGTCTGCAACAACCACCGCGTCTACTCGGCCTGGGGCGTCACAGCTATGCCAAGTTGAAGAAGGACCGACCGAGATCATGGAACTTGTGACGGGTAGGAAGGCCGGAATCGGCCATAGGCCGGTCCACCGGAACCGCCGCCAGGGACGAGCTGTCGTCGCCCCCGGCACCGGCCGTTCTCAACGATGAAAATCACCTGCGGCTTCAGGCTGGTAGAGTACCTTGACGATCTTGAGGCGCCTCTTTCCCGACGGCACCCTCCACGTGACAGTGCTGCCTTCGCAGTAGCCGAGCAGGGCCGTTCCCACCGGAGCGAAAATGCTGATCGCACCGGCGTCGACGTCCGCATCCCACGGGAAAACCAGGGTGTAGGTCAACTCCTCTTTCGAGTCGATGTCGCGAAAGAGGACCTTGGAATTCATGGTGACGACGTCCGACGGAATCTCATCCGATTCCACCACGTTCGCCCGTTTCAGTTCCCCCTCGAGTTCCGTCAGATGCTCGCGGTCCTCGGCATCCGGCCCTTTCGCCGCAGCAATCAAGCCATCCAGGCGCTTCTTGTCGAACGCGGTGATGAAGATCTTTCTGGGCTTCATGGCTTTTCTCCTGCATCTGGTCGTGGGACAGGGCCGAGGCTTTGGGCCGATCGGCCCCGACCATCAGTGGGATCTCACGCGGAATCGTCCCGACTCCCTGAAATATGGGCAATCCGCCCGTGGGGCGCAATCCAACAAGTTGTCAGTGCGCGTGCCCAGAGTCCGAATTGTGCTCCGCATGGTGGCCCCCCGAGGCAACAATCGCATCGTGCACGCCCTCGACGTAGTGAACGTAGGTCACGTAGGCGGCCACGAACTCCCGTCCCGCTTCGGCACTCCGGTCCTTGTTCTTGCCGGCCTCGAGCGCTGCCTGGAACTTCTCTCCAACGACGCTCGCCAAATGCCGGTTGATCTTCTCCATCATCCCCTCGACCGAACCGTCCGCCAAGGCCTGATCGGCCATCTGGACGATCGGAGCGGCGGGATCATCCTTGAGGCCCGTATAGGGCGCGCCCTCCCCCTCGCGGTGGACCCGAATGAGTGTTTCCAGGAAGTATCGATCGGCGAGTTCTCGGGCGTCGTCGCCGAGCGCACGGACCTCGACAGCCCGCTGGAACGCGTCCGAAACCTCCGCCTCGTATTCGGGCATGATCCATTTGAGCACCGGATCAAGGTCACCCGACTCGAGCGCTGCTCGTGCATCGGGAACGACAGGACCGGTCATCGAATCACAATGCGCGGAAGCACCTCCGGCGAACATCACCAGGATCCCCGTCAGCAGAACACCCGTCGCCCGCGCGAGTCCGATTCCTTGTTTCCTCTTCATGGCTTACACTCCCTTTCTCTCCATTCCATGCTGCCGGCCACATGGCCGCCAACCAAGTCTCAGGATTCGCAAAGCGGTTGCGAACCGTTCTTGTCGTCGAGCAGATCCGTGATGGTCGTGGAGGCGAACGCCTTCTCCGTACGCGCCAGATCTTCGTCCAACTTCCGGTGCAGGGCACAAAGGTCCGAACCGTGGGTCGCCAGACCCAACGGGCACGATTGGATTCGCTGCAGAGGATCCACCGCGTTGACAACTTCGAGAACACGGATATCCGCCGGATCCCGAGCGAGGCGAAATCCCCCGCCCCGTCCCGGGCTCGAGGTCACGAGACCGGCACGGGTGAGTTTCTGGAGCACCTTGGACAAGTAGCCGCCAGGCACCTGGATGGCCTCCGAGATCTTCTTCGTGCCCTGCTGCTCATCGGGCTGGCGAGCCAGCCAGACCACCGCCCGAAGTGCGTATTCCGTCGTCTGGGAGATCATCATCGTGATTTCACCTCCTTCATCCCAATATAGCTTACTAAAACCTTGACGTCCAGGTTTATATTGCTAAATTGATCCGTACGAAGACAACCAGGGTGATTTATTTGTATCGCCCGAGCGGCATTCGAACTGGAGGAAGACTGCATGGCTATATCGATCGACAGCACTGTCGGCGAGCTCGTCGCCGAGGGAATTCACCGGGCACGGGTCTTCGAGACCTATGGCATCGACTACTGCTGCGGAGGCAAGACGCCCCTATCGACGGCCTGCCAGAACGCGGGTTGTTCGCCGAATGACGTCGTCGCATCTCTTGGCGACGCCGACCGGCAAGCGGCCGAATCCGGTTCGGACGCGACCGACTGGCAAGCGGTCAGCCTGACAAAGCTCACCACGCACATCGTCGACACCCACCATGCGTTCATGAAGCGGGAACTCCCCCGGATCGCGGATCTCCTGGCTAAGGTGCGGAACGCCCATGAGGGGCACCATCCGGAGCTTGCAGATCTGGCGGGCGTCTACGGCGCCCTGCGGGCCGAGATCGAGGCCCATCTCGGGAAGGAGGAGCAGGTGCTGTTCCCCCTGATCCAGGAGATGGAGGCGACCCGTCAGGCCGGCAACGCCCATTGCGGGTCCGTGAACAACCCCATTCGCGTCATGGAACACGAGCACGACAACGCCGGGGCCGCCCTGGCGAAGATGCGGGAGCTGACCGACGACTACACCGTCCCGGCGGACGGCTGCGCCACCTTCGCGGCCATGCTCGATGGGCTTGCCGCCATCGAACGCGACCTTCACATCCACATCCACAAGGAGAACAACATCCTCCATCCCCGCGCCGCCCGGCTCGAGAGCGACCTCCTCGACGCCGCCCGAGGCCGGGCGTGATACCGAAAGGAAGGGAACGACGTCATGCAATACCGTAAGCTCTGGTTGACCTTCGCCATCGTGGTGGTGGCCTCTTTCGCGGTGCTGGGCTGGTTCGGCCGCGAGATCTACAGGCAGGCCCCGCCCGTTCCCGATCAGGTCGTCACCACCGACGGCCGTGTGCTGTTCACCGGCCAGGATATACGCGACGGGCAGAACGTCTGGCAGTCCACCGGCGGCCAGGAGCTCGGCACGGTGTGGGGACACGGCGCCTACGTGGCCCCCGACTGGTCCGCCGACTGGCTTCATCGCGAGGCGGTGTATATCCGCGATCAGTGGGCGCGCGAGGACTTCGGAGCTGAGTTCGACGCGCTCGGTCCCGAGAACCAAGCCGCCCTCGAAGCGCGGCTCCAGGGCCTGCTGCGGGTGAACACCTACGACCCGCAGTCCGGCGACCTCGTCGTCTCGGCCGAACGGGCGGCGGCCATGGCCGCCGTCGCCGATCATTACCGGAGCCTTTTCGGAGACGACCCGGCGCTGGCCGACCTCCGCGATTCCTACGCCATGCGCACGCCCACGGTGGAAGGGGCCGACCGGCTGGACGACCTGACCGCGTTCTTCTTCTGGGCTTCGTGGGCCTGCGTGACCGAGCGACCGGGCTCCGAGGTCACCTACTCCAACAACTGGCCCCCCGACGCCACGGTGGGCAACCGCCCCACCGGCGCCCTCATCCTGTGGACGGGCTTCTCGGTGATCCTCCTGCTGGCCGGCATCGCCGCCCTCGGCTGGTACTACGCGGCCAACCGCGACGACGAACTCGACCCGGCCACCCTGCCGGGCGCAGATCCGCTGACGGCCCTCAAGCCAACCCCCTCGATGCAGGCGACCCTCAAGTACTTCTGGATCGTGTGCGCGCTGTTCGTGGTCCAGATCATCGCCGGCGTGGTCACCGCCCACTTCGGCGTCGAGGGCACGGGCTTCTACGGCCTGAGCCTGGACAACATCCTGCCCTACAGCGTGGCCCGCACCTGGCACGTGCAGCTGGGCATCTTCTGGATCGCAACGTCCTGGCTCGCGACCGGTCTGTTCATCGGTCCGGCCGTCTCCGGCCATGAGCCGCGATTCCAGCGCCTGGGCGTGAACGTGCTCTTCGGCGCGCTGATCGTCGTAGTGGGCGGCTCGCTGGTCGGCCAGTGGCTGGGAGTCATGCAGAAGCTGGGACTCGTAGAGAACTTCTGGTTCGGCCACCAGGGCTACGAGTACGTCGACCTCGGTCGTCTGTGGCAGATCCTGTTGCTGGTGGGCCTGCTGCTCTGGCTGCTGCTGATGGTGCGCGCCCTGCTGCCGGCCCTGCGCAAGAACGACGAGAACCGCGCCCTGCTGACCATGCTCGTCATCTCGTGCGTAGCGATCGCCGGCTTCTACGGCGCCGGCCTCATGTG
Source organism: bacterium (assembly GCA_020440705.1). Lineage (NCBI taxonomy): Bacteria > bacterium. The sequence continues at coordinate 20,230 of JAGRNP010000065.1, forward strand.
GGGCCGCCAGACCAACTTGGCCATGGCCGAGTACTGGCGCTGGTGGGTCGTGCACCTGTGGGTCGAGGGCTTCTTCGAGGTTTTCGCCACCGTGGTCATCGCATTCCTGTTCGTGCGCCTGGGACTGCTTCCCGTGCGCCTGGCCACGGCCGCTGCGCTGTTCAGCACCAACGTCTTCCTGGCCGGCGGCATCATCGGCACCTTCCACCACCTGTACTTCTCCGGAACGCCGACGGCCGTGCTCGCTCTCGGTGCGACCTTCTCGGCGCTGGAGGTCGTTCCGCTGGTGCTGCTGGGTTTCGAGGCCTACCACAACCTCAAGATCAGCAAGGCCACCGAGTGGTTGCGCGCCTACAAGTGGCCGATCTACTGCTTCGTGGCGGTGGCGTTCTGGAACCTGGTGGGCGCCGGCATCTTCGGGTTCCTGATCAACCCGCCCATCGCCCTGTACTACATGCAGGGCCTGAACACGACGCCCGTGCACGGGCACACGGCCCTGTTCGGCGTGTACGGCATGCTGGGCATCGGATTGATGCTGTTCGTGCTCAAGGGCCTGGCCGCGCGCCGGGTCTGGAAGGACGGCGTGATCCGGTTCGCGTTCTGGTCCATCAACATCGGGCTGCTGCTGATGGTGCTGATCAGCGTGTTGCCGGTCGGCCTGGCCCAGACCCTGGCCAGCGTCAAGCACGGCCTGTGGTACGCACGGTCGGCCGAGTTCATGCAGCAGGACTACCTGCAGACCCTGCGCTGGCTGCGCGTGATCGGCGACACGATCTTCGCGGTGGGGGTCCTCGCCCTCGCGTATTTCGTGGCTGGACTCAAGACCGGATGGTCCCTGAAGCTGGGCCATGACCTTCCGGAAAGGACGAGTCATGAGTGAGACTCTTCATGACCAGAGAAAGCGGAAGGACCTGCTGAAGCACATGATCCTTCAGCTCCACAGGGGCGATGCGCCGGACGCCGTGCGACCGCAGCTCGTGCGCCTCCTGGGCAGGGTCCCTTACGACGAAGTCGTCGAGGTCGAGCAGGAACTCATCAACGAGGGCCTTCCTACGGAAGAAGTGCTGAAGCTCTGCGACATCCATACGCAGGCCTTACAGGGCGCAATTGACGCCGGCGGGGACAAGAACGTCCCCGCCGGCCATCCCGTCGACGCG
>JAGRNP010000066.1 GCA_020440705.1 bacterium
TGCTCGACGGCGCGGCGGCCGTGGATGGGGACGCGTCCGGGGCGCCGGACCGCCGGCCGGGCGGCGCCGACAGGGAGCGCCCCGTGACCCAGCCGGCCGTGGTCCGGGCCGGCCGCGGTCGGGAGCTCGGGCGGGTCGGTCCGTACCGACTCGTGCGGCAGATCGGCGAGGGCGGCATGGGCCTGGTCTACGAGGCCGAGCAGCTGCACCCGATCCGGCGCAAGGTCGCCCTGAAGATGGTCAAGCGGGGGCTGGACACCGCCGAGTTCATCTCCCGCTTCGAATCGGAACGCCAGGCCCTGGCCATGATGGACCACCCCTGCATCGCGCGCGTGTTCGACGCCGGCGCCACCGACCAGGGGCGTCCCTACTTCGTCATGGAGTACGTCGAGGGCATCCCGCTGCACGAGTACTGCAACCTGCACCGCCTGACGGTGCGGCAGCGCCTCGAGCTCTTCGGCCATGTGTGCGACGGCGTGCAGCACGCCCACCAGAAGGCCATCATCCACCGCGACCTGAAGCCCTCCAACGTGCTGGTGACGGTGATCGACGGGCAGCCCGTGCCCAAGATCATCGACTTCGGCGTGGCCAAGGCCACCGACTCGTCGGTGTTCGAGAGCACCCTGACCACGAGCGTGGGGCAGCTCGTGGGCACGCCCGAGTACATGAGTCCCGAGCAGGCCGACCTCGACGGGGGCGGCATCGACACGCGCACCGATGTCTACGCCCTCGGCGTGATGCTGTACGAACTGCTGGTGGGCCGCCTGCCCTTCACCAGCGAGGAATTCAAGGAGATGGGCTTCAAGAAGGCCCTGCAGACCATCCGCGAGGTCGAGCCGCCCAGGCCCAGCACGCGGCTGGGCACCATCGCCGACATGCCCGACCAGGCCACCATCGTCGAGCTCGCCGAACGCCGGCGCACCTCGCCGTCGCACCTGCAGCGCGACCTGCGCGGCGACCTCGACTGGATCACCATGAAGGCCATCGAGAAGGAGCGCGACCGGCGCTACGAGACGGCCAACGCCCTGGCCCTGGACATCGGCCGGCACCTGGCCTTCCAGCCGGTGCTCGCCGGACCGCCGTCCACCGCCTACCGCATGCGGAAGTTCGTGCGCCGCAACCGCACCGGCGTGGCCGCCGGCGCCGTGGTCGGCGTGGCGGTCGTGCTCGGCATCTTCGGCACGACGGCGGGACTGATCCGGGCCGTCCGGGCCGAGAAGCAGGCGCGCGTCGAGGCCGAGACCGCCCGCCAGGTCTCCGACTTCCTCGTCGACCTGTTCGAGGTCGCCGATCCGGACCAGGCGCGGGGCAACACCATCACCGCCCGGGAGATCCTGGACAACGGCGCCCGCCGCATCGACGAGGAGCTCGGCGAGCAGCCCCTGACCCAGGCCCGCCTCATGGGCACCATCGGCAAGGTGTACCGCAAGCTGGGCCTCTTCGAGGAGGCCGAGCCCCAGCTCGAGCGCGCCCTGGCCCTCAAGCGGGCGCAGCCCGACGTGGCGGGCCGCGAACTGGCGGTGAGCCTGGCCGAGCTGGCCGACCTCTACATCAGTCTGGCCCGCTACGACGAGGCCGAGACCATGCTCCTGCAGGCCCTGGACCTGATGCAGGGCACCGACCTGGAGAACGGTCTGGAGGTGGCCCAGAGCCTGAACGAACTGGCCAGCGTGTACCGGCGCCAGGGCCAGTACGACAAGGCGCGGCCCCTCTACGAACGGGCCCTGGACCTCCGGGTCGCCCGGCTCGGTCCGGTCGACCCGGAAGTGGCCAGCAGCTACAACAGCCTGGGCATCCTGGCCTTCTTCGACGGCCGCTACGCCGCCGCCGAGCAGTACTACAAGCGGGCGGGCGAGATCTGGGAGCAGGCCTACGGCGAGAACCACGGGGACGTGGCCAAGGCCCTCAACAACCTGGCCCTCCTGTACCACCACCTCGACCGCTACGACGAGGCGGAGCCCGTCTATGAGCGGGCCAACGCCATCTACGCCAAGGTGCTGGGCAAGGAGCACCCGCGCTACGCCCGCGGCCTGAACAACCTCGGCCTGGTGCGCTGCGAGGCGGGGCGCTACGAGGGGGTCGAGGCGCTCTACACCGAAGCCCTGCGCATCCGCGAGAAGGTCTTCGGCGACGAGCATCCCGAGGTGGCCCAGACCCTGGCCAACCTCGCCTTCCTCGATGCCAAACTGGGGCACTTCGTCGCGGCCGATTCGCTGGCGCTGCGGGCCATGACCATCCGCATGGCCGTCTTCGGCCGGGACCATCCGGACGTTGCCTGGAGCTGGCGCAACCTGGGCCTGGTGCGTCTGGAGGAGGAGCGCTACGCCGAGGCCGCCGAGGATCTCCGGACCTGCCTGGACATGCTGTCCCGGGCCCTGGCTCCGGACCACCCGGATCTGGCCGACCCCTACGTGGAGTACGCCCAGGCCCTGCAGGCCCTCGGCAGGACGGCCGAAGCCGATTCGCTGCGGACCCTGGGCGAGAGCCTGCGTCCCGCCGCCGCGGCGCCCCGCTGAGAATCCGCCTCCCGCCTCAAGTCCGGTCCGCATCTGCCGAATGATCAATAAAGGAATCCTTTATTGGGTGATTCGTGTCTGCTTTAGACAAGGTGGGTGCTGTCGATGTTCCGTGTCCGGTCCTTCAAAACCAAGCTGATCGTGGGCGCGATCCTGCTCGCGGCGGTGCCGGGCGTGATCGTGCTCGGCCTGACCGTCCGCTCGCAGGGGCAGGTGGCCGAGGTGGCGGTCGTGGAGTGCTCGAACCTGGGCTACGCGACGCTCGACCATGTGGCCAAGGACGTGCAGCGCATGTGCGACGTGGAACGGCTGGCCACCGGCGTGGCCGACGCGGGTTCGCCCCTGACCATGGGCTCGGCGGAGCTCCGCCGGGCGATCATGGACATCCGCATCGGGGAGACGGGCTACGTCTTCGTGCTGGACGGCGCCGGCCACTACGTGGTCTCCGCCGGCGGCAAGCGCAACGGCGAGTCGATCTGGCAGGCCAAGGACGCCGACGGCGTGCTGTTCATCCAGGAGATCATCCGGAAAGCCAAGGCGGCGCCGCCGGGCGCCATCGTCGAGCAGCGCTATCCGTGGCTGAACAAGGGCGACACCGCGCCGCGGCTCAAGGTGGCCCGGGTCACCTACGTGCCCGAGTGGGACTGGGTCATCGGGGCCGGCGCCTACCTGGACGAGTTCATGGCCGCCGAGCGCCAGATCCGCGCCGCGGGGGCCCGCAGTCTCCGCACCCTGACCGTGGTCATCGGCTGCGCGATGGTCTTCATGGGCCTGGCTGCCTGGATCGGCGGCCGCTACCTGACGACGCCGCTGCTGCGCGCCGCGCGCATGGCCGACGCCGTGGCCGCGGGCGACCTGCGCGGGCGCCTGGGCCTGACCCAGACCGACGAGGTGGGCAGCCTCGGACGCGCCCTCGACCGCATGGCCGACGGCCTGCAGGAGAACGCCGACGTGGCGCGCCACATCGCCGACGGCGACCTGGGCGTCGAGGTGACGCCACGGGGGCCGGAGGACACCTTCGGCCAGTCGCTGCGGGCCATGGCCGGCAGTCTGCGCGACACGGTCGCGGGCATCCAGCACGTGGCCGAGCAGGTGAAGGTGGGCTCGGCCGAGGTGTCGGGTTCGAGCGCCAGCCTGGCCCAGGGCGCCACCGAGCAGGCGGCGGCCCTGCAGCAGATCACCGCCGCCATGGTCGAACTGGGCACGACCGTCGAGCAGAACGCCACCAAGGCCTCCGAAGCCGACCAGCTCACCGACGAGGCCCGCGAAGTGGCGCGGGACGGGGTCGGCCGCATGACCGAGATGACCGGCGCCATGGCCGAGATCAGCACCGCGAGCGAAGCCATCGCCAGCATCATCAAGGTGATCGACGACATCGCCTTCCAGACCAACCTGCTGGCCCTGAACGCCGCCGTGGAAGCGGCGCGCGCGGGCAAGCACGGACGCGGTTTCGCCGTCGTCGCCGAGGAGGTGCGCAACCTGGCCGGACGCAGCGCGAAGGCGGCCCGCGAGACGGCCGAGCTGATCAACGGCACCCTGGACAAGGTGGGCCGCGGCACCGACATCGCCGACCGCACGGCCGAGTCCCTCGCCGGCATCCTGGAGTCGGTGACCCGCTCGAGCGACCTCGTGGCGGCCATCGCCGCGGCCAGCCGCGAACAGAGCGCCGGCATCGCCGAGGTGAGCAACGGCCTGCGTCAGATCGACCAGGTGACCCAGCAGACCAGCGCCAACAGCGAGGAAACGGCGGCGGCGGGCCAGGAGCTCGCGGGCCTCGCGGCCTCGCTCAACGACCTCGTCTCGCGGTTCCAGCTCCAGGACGGCGGCCGTCCGGCAGCCCCCATGGCGGGCGTGCACGCCGAAGAGGGCTTCGAGGCGCCCGCCTGGAGCTGACGCCGATCCGCACCCCCCTGCCGCGGCCGGGCGCTGCCCGGCCGCGGCGTTTTTCCCTGTGACCACGGATTGACAGGATCGGCCCGGGCTCCGTATGATGCGGGGGGCCGCGCGTGGGGGTGCGGCCGTCACGCCGCCATGGCCACCGAAGGGGGAAGACCGGTGCCGTCACGGAAGACCCTGAATGCAGCGACGTTCCTGATCCTGGCCTTCGCCGCCCTGCTCGGCGCCACGACGGGGTGGGCCGCGCCGCCCGAGCGCGCGCCCCAGGTGGGCAAGCACATGCGGGCCGCCCACCAGGCCGGCGAGGATCTGGCCCGGGGCGACCTGGCGGCCATGGAAGCCTCCCTCGATGCCGGGTACCGCGAGCTGGCGCTGATGCTCGAGTCCTACCATCCCGATCCCCAGACCAATGCCTACCTGCGCCGCCGGGGCTGGGACCAGCTCGTCTGGACCCAGCTCATGTACCGCCTGCTGGCGGTGCGCGACGGCCTGTGCGACGACGAACTGGTCTTCGCCGAGCGCGTGGCTCTGGACCGCGTCGCCGCCACGAGCCTGGCCACCGTCGAAACCACCGTCGCCCGCATCGACTTCCTGCTCGAGGCGCGCACACGGATGGGGCTCGAGGCGGAGATCGACAGCTTCGCCGAGGGCCTGCTGGCCGAGAGCGTCTCGTCGCCGGATTACCGGGAACTGCTGGCCAGTTTCCACCAGCGCTTCGACCGGCGCCGCGCGGCGGTCATGGCCCGGATCGCGTCCGGCGAGCACGAGGGCATCGTCGATCCGGCGGCCCTGCCGGCCGGCACCCGCCAGGCCCAGGTGTACCAGGAGCACAAGCGGCGTCTCGAAGGCGAGGGCCGGCTCGACGAGATCCTGACCCGCCTCGCCGAAGCCGACCCCAGCGAGATCCAGCGCCTGGCCGTCACCGCCCGCACCGCCGACACGGCGGCCGGGCGCGACGCCGCGCGCAACGAGCTGGTGCTGCAGCTGCTGCTCGTCGAGACCTCCCTCGACGCCTCCGAGCACGACGCTTCCCTGGCCGACATGTTCGAGTACTTCGACAGCTGGGGGCACACCGCGTTCGAGAGCTGTGGCGCCCGTCCCGACGACTTCCAGGACGCCATGTCCCTGATCTACACCGCGCGCCGGCAGCTCGCCCGCCACTTCGGACCCGACGATCTGCGCAGCCTGTACTCGCTGGCCGAAACGGCGCGGGGGCTGGTGGCGGAGGGAGCCCGGACGGACTAGCGCGAGCCGCGCCCGACCGCAGCGTGGCGGCCTCGCCGAACGGCGCATGGACGACGCGTTCGTCGAACCGCGCGGCGTGGTGCCGGTCATGGGCATGACCTTCCGCAGTCGTCGCCTGTTCGGCTACGCCCCGCGCCCTCCGTCGATTTCCCGCTACGGGTGCCCCAGCACCACGATCTGCCCCTGCACCGTCACGTCCGTCCACTGGCCGTTGCCGTTCGGGTCGCGCCCGGGCGAGTCGATCGAGATCGCATCCAGCACCAGCGAGATCCCCGTGACCTCGGCCCCGGCGAAATCGGGTTCCTGATCGGCAAGGACGCCGCCCGCGAAGGATGTCTCCTCGTCGGAGCGCGTGATGGCGCTCGCGCCGCCGAGGGGCGCCCGGCGGAAGGCGACACCGTCGTTCGTGCCGTTGGTGAGCAGCAGCACCGCCTGCGCGAATTCGGGATGCTCGCCCGGATCGATGGCGATCGTCCGGCCGGCGTCGGCGTTGGTGACCGTCACGTCGAAGAGGGCGAAGTCGGCCCCGTCCGGCCCCACGTGGAACGACACGGACGCGGCGTCGGCCACGTTCGGGCTGCCCACGCCGGCGTTGAACGAGAAGTAGGCCAGGGCCTCGGGCGTGGGAGCGGGCGCGGGGGGCGCCGCCGGGTCGTCGTCGCCGCAGCCCGCGAACGGGGCGAGGAGCGGAAGGAGGAACAGGGTGGTAAGGAAACGGGCGCGGCGCATGGGCGCTCCTGTCGCTGGGGGTGGATCGGGGATGAGCGGTGGCGGCGGCATGCGCCGGCGGTCCCTTCAACCTAACCGCAGTCGGCCCGGGCGCCAAACCGGGTTCGCCGGCCGCCGCGCCGGGAGCGGCCCGGGATCACGCCCGAAGCCGCCTGCCGGCGCCCCCTGCCGGCGCCGGGCCGGGAACCGCTGGCCGCCGGCCGGATTCGGCCTACCTTGGGGATTCCCCCGCCGGACCCGCACCGAGGAGTCGCCATGATCCCCCATCTCTCCCGACGTGCCTTCCTGGCCGCCGTGCCGCCGCTGTGCGCCGCGCCTGCCCTCCTGGTCACCGGCCCCGCCCGGGCCGACGACGTCGCATCGGATCCGGCGGGTGTCCCGGCCGGCTACCCCGCCCAGGATCCGGACCGGGTCCGGGCCATCGTCGGCGCTTCGCACGGCAGCCTCGACAAGGTGCGCGAACTGCTCGCCGAGAGCCCCGAACTGGCCAAGGCGGCCTGGGACTGGGGCTACGGCGACTGGGAAACCGCCCTCGGCGCCGCGTCCCACACGGGCAACCGGCCCATCGCCGAGCTGCTGATCGCCCACGGCGCGCGCCCGGACCTCTTCACCTTCGCCATGCTCGGCCACCTCGACGTGGTGCGCGCCTACGTCGCGGCGCAGCCCGGCATCCAGGGCGTGCCGGGACCCCACGGCCTGACCCTGCTCCACCACGCGCGCCGCGGCGGGCCGGATGCGGCGGCGGTGGTGGCCTTCCTCGAGGAGGTGGGGGGCGCCGATCCGCGGCCCGTCACCGTGCCGCTGGCGGCGGCCGCGCGCGACGGCTGCGTCGGCGACTACGCCTTCGGCCCCGGCGCCGGGGAACTCCTCGCCGTGACCGCCAAGGACGACGGCCTGGCCATCAAGCGCCTGCCCGACGGGTCCAGCCGCGGGCTGCATCATCTCGGCGACCGGGTGTTCCACCCCGCCGGCGCCCCGGCGGTGCGGATCGCGTTCATGGGCGGGTCGGATCGGGCCGCCACCGTCCGCATCGACGACGGGTCCCGCATCGTGGAGGCCCGCCGACTCAGCGACCCAGCCGGCCGGTGACCTTCAGGACGAGGATGAACGCGCACAGCAACCCGAAAAAGCCGCAGACGCGGCGGGCGGTGACGCCGTCGCCGTCCTGGTCGATCCACCAGACGCGGCGCGAGGCGCGGGGGTAGAGGACGCCGCAGAGCGTGGCGCCCACGAGGCAGACGATGGTGACGGGGTCGAGGTGGGGCATGGCCGGATCGTAGCACGGCGGGCCGGACGCGGGAACCCCGTCCGAACGGAGTCTCCGCCCGCGGCGGCCTGCAACCCGGGGCCGCGATCCTGCGTTCTTACCGCTCGCCTCGCCTTCTGCCGCCCCGGACCCGGAGTCTGACCATGCGAATCGTTCTGCCTGTCCTCCTGCTGACCTTCTGCTGCGCCGCCAACGCACCGGCCATCGTGATCCGGCACGACCGGGAAGACGCCCGCTATCGCGCCCTGGCCGACGGGCACCCCGAGGTGGGGCGGATCGGGGCCGGGATGGGCACCCTCGTGGCTCCGTGCTGGGTCGTGACCGCGGGCCACGTGGCCGAGCAGGTCCTCGGCGGCGGGGAGGTGGTCTTCGGCGAGCGGGCCGTCCCCGTCGCCCGGGTGTTCATCCACCCGGACTACGCCGTCGAGGGGCGGCACCGGGACCTGGCGCTCGTCGAACTGGCCGCGCCGGTCGCGGACATCGCGCCGGCCCGGCTGTACGGCCGCGACGACGAGACGGGCCGGCAGATCCTCTTTGTCGGCGACGGGCAGACCGGCGACGGCCGCACCGGTCCCGCGCCCGGCCCCCGCATCCGTCGCGGCGCCCACAACGTCGTCACGGATGCGACACCGGGCTGGCTCCACTTCGCCTTCGATGCCCCGCCGCAGGGCGCCGACCTGGAGGGCATCAGCGGCCCCGGCGACAGCGGCGGCCCGGCGCTGCTGCGGCGCGACGACGCGCTGTGGGTCCTGGGCGTCAGCGCCTACAACGACGGCGGCGCCCTCTGCACCTACGGGACGAACGAACACTACGCCCGCGTCTCGGACGAGCGCGCCTGGTTGGACGGCGTCATGGCCGGAACCGTCACGACGACGAGCGAACGGCGCCTGCTCCGCCATGAGGTCGACGCCGACGGCAACGACACGGTGGCGTCCGAGGAGATCCGGGACGTCCCGTTGTCGCCGGCCGACGGCGAGCGGGCCGCCGCCGTGACGCGGGCGCTCATCGCGGCCCTCAACGCCGCGGACGGGACCGCCTTCGGGCGCCCGTTCAGCGCGGCGTACCTGGAGCGCGAAGGCGCCGCGGGGCTGGCGGGCATGCTGGAATTCGTGAGCGGGTCGCGGGCCGTCCACGGCGACATCGTGTCGCTGCACCCGGTGGGGGCGACCGCGCTGGCGGTCGGGTCGGCGGGACGGGTCATGATCCCGGTCGTCTGGCACATGGCGGACGGCATGGGGGGCTACTTCGGTCTGGTCCTCGACGGCGCCGGGCGCATCGACGAGTTCTCGCTCTTCGTGAGGCGGGGGGTCTGTCGGGCCGGCGGCGAATGCGAGGAAGCTGTCCCGATTGCCGAATAGAAAGGCGCCCCCACCACGGGCGGGGGCGCCTTTCCGTCTTCTCCCGACCGGCTAACCCTTGAAGGCCGCCTTCACGAACTCGCGCCGCATGCGGGCGATGTTCTGGATCGAGATCTCCTTCGGGCACACGGCCTCGCACTCGCCGTGGTTCGAGCAGTCGCCGAAGCCCTCGCTGTCCATCTGCTCGACCATGCGCAGCGCGCGGCGCGTCCGCTCGGCGTCGCCCTGGGGCAGCCAGCTGAACTGGCTGATCTTGGCGCTGACGAAGAGCGAGGCCGACCCGTTGGGGCAGGCCGCCACGCAGGCGCCGCAGATGCCCTCGCGGCAGTCGTTGTCGAGCTCGACCGCCTCCTCGCCCTTCTTCACCAGCTGCTCGTTCAGGATGTCGAGATACGCGGAGACACCGAAGGCAGCGACCTGAAGAAGGCGATGTAGTCCGCCAGGACGTTGGGCTTCGTCTTGAAGCCGTCGGCGCCCAGTTGCGTGGCCCGCTCGATGTCCTGCGACCGGTCAGAATTCGTGAGCATCACGATCACCGGGATCTCGAGGAACGCCTCGCGGGAGCGGACCGTCTCGAGCACCTCGAAACCGTTCATGCCCGGCATATTGATGTCCAGCAGCACGACCAGCGGCATGGGCGCGCTGCCCGCCCCGATCTCTTCGAGGTGGGCGAGGAAGCGGGTTCCGGACTCGAAGACGATGAACTCGTGCGGCAGCTCCGACAACTTGTGGCACTGCCGGGCGACCACGGCGTCTATAGAGCTGTCGTCGACCATGATGACTGGAGGCAGGCCTCCGGCGGTTCCGGTTGTTGCGTCGGACATGGTTTCCCTCCCAGGGTGAAGTGGATGGAGACGTGGTCGCGTCCGGTTTCGGCCCAGATGCGGCCGCCGTGACGTTCGACGATCCGGCGCGACACGGCGAGGCCGAAGCCGCGGCCGGAATGCTCCGGGTCCAGGCGGTTGAATGGGGCGAAGATCCCCGCCAGCTTCTGCGGCGGGATGGTCGAGCCGGTGTTGCGGACCCCGATCACCGGCTCGTCCCCGGACGTGTCGACGGTGATGTCCAGGGCGAAGGGCCGCCTGCCGGTGAATGCGAAAGCGTTGTCCACGATGTTCGTCAGCAGGATCTCGACGAGGCCGGCGAACGCCGGCAGCTCGGGCAGTCCGCCGACGCGCACGGCGACCGGCCGGTCGGCGATCTCGTCCCGCCACGCCTGCAGCACGTTCCGGACGACCGCGTCCAGCCGGGTGGGAACTCGGGTCAGGGCGCCGTCGCCGATCTCCACGAGCGACCGCAGGTCGGTGATCAGGTCGAGCATCCGGTCGGCCTCCCCATGCAGGAGCCCCAGGATCTCGTTCCCTTCCGGAGTGAGGCGCCCATCGGCGTGATGGAGGACGAGATCGGCGAGGGCGCCGATCCGGCGGGCGGGCTCGCGCAGGTCGTGCGAGGCGACGTGCGCGAACTGCTCGAGGTCGGCGTTGGCCGCAGTGAGGCTCTCGTTCGCCGCACGCAGCTTGCGCTCCCGCGCCTCGAGGGCCGTGAGCATGCTCTCCATGGTCCGTGCGAGGTCGCCGATCTCGTCCTGCCGACCGGTCGGCAGCTCTCCGGTGGGCCGGCCCGCGACGATGTTCCGCGACGCGGTGCAGAGCGTGTCCAGCGGGTTCGCCAGCCGGCGCGCGAAGAGCACGCCGACGGTGACCGCCACGCCGAGCAGGACGAGGGTCAGGGACACCGAACGCCGGCGGACTTCGCGGAGGGCCGCGGGCGCGTCACGGGCAACGACGGTGGTTCCCAGCAGCAGCCACCGCCCGGGGTCGTCGGGAAACGGGGTGATTCGACGGAAGCCGACGAGTCCCGGGTCGGCGTCGGAGGCGTCGTGTGACCGGATCAGTGCCAGCAGCGCCGGGGTGCCGGCGGGCAGCACGGTCTCGCCGAAGTCGTCTTGCACGCGGTGGGGCGTGCCGAGGTCGAAGCCGAACGTCCGGGCGGCGTCCGGGTGGCTCAGGTAGTTGCCGTCGCCGTCGGCGATGTAGAACGGATGCGCGGCGGAAGGGCGCCCCAACTGTCGGGCGACGAGTTCGTCGAAACTGATGTTCACGATGACGATGCCGAGCGTGCGGCCGTCCGTGGCGGCTATGGCCGTGGCGACCCTCAACATCGGCCGGTGGGGCACCTCGATGCGCCCGTGTTCCCGGTTCAGGTCGATCCGGGAATAGAAGAGCCGGCCGGCCGGCACGCCCAACGAGGCCACGAAGTAGTCGCGATCGCCCTTGTGCTGCAGCTCGGCGTCCGGCACCCGGTGCAGGTCCTGGCCGTGCTGGTCGATGCGGAGCAACTCCCGGCCATCGTCGGCCACCCCGATGAACCGGACCTGATCGAAGGCCGGGTGGGTCGAGATGGCCCGCTCGAACACTGCAGCGCACCGGTCCGCCAGGATCCCCGCCCGGGCCGTGTCGCCGGCGGCGCTCGCGGTCGCGAGAGGCACGAGATCGGGCAGGCTGGCCAGCGTGCGCACCGTCCGGTCGACCTCGTGGATTGCGCCGGTCAGGGCTGTTCCCTTGACCCACGACTGCTGTTCGATCGAACTGCGCTCGATCTCGCTGATGACTTCCCGGTAGCTCCGGTCGGCCACCGAAGCGAACAGGGCGGTGCTGCCGACCGCCACGGCGAACACGAGCAGGACGATGCGGTTGCGGATCGTGGGGCGCACGGGGCTCCTCCGGGGCGTCGCCGAGCGGCCGCCGACGCGGGAACGTCGGCGACCGGCATCGGCCGTGTCGTGATTCAGAATGGATCGTCTGGATTGCGGAAACCTGTAGGCTATTCAGGGCAGCGGGACCGCAGCCGCGCCGGGCGCCCCCGGCCGGGTCCGCTACGGATGCCCCAGAACCACGATCTGACCCAGCACCGTCATGTCGGTCCATTGGCTGTTGCCGTTGGGGTCGCGCCCCGGCGAGCGCCCGCCGACTCAGCGACCCAGCCGGCCGGTGACTTTCAGGACGAGGACGAACGCGCACAGCAGCCAGAGGAAGCCGCAGATCCGGCGGGCGGTGACGCCGTCGCCGTCCTGGTCGATCCACCAGACGCGGCGCGACACGCGTGGGTAGAGGACGCCGCAGAGGGTGGCGCCCACCAGACAGATGATCGCAACGGGGTCGCGGTGGAGCATGGCGACAGCCTAGCATGGCCGGGCGGGCGATGGGAACGCCATCCTGAAGAAGAACGCCCCCGCCGACCGGCGGGGGCGCTTCATCTCGTCGTCTCCCGACCTGCTAGCCCTTGAAGGCCGCCTTCACGAACTCGCGCCGCATGCGGGCGATGTTCTGGATCGAGATCTCCTTCGGGCACACGGCCTCGCACTCGCCGTGGTTCGAGCAGTCGCCGAAGCCCTCGCTGTCCATCTGCTCGACCATGCGCAGCGCGCGGCGCGTCCGCTCGGCGTCGCCCTGGGGCAGCCAGCTGAACTGGCTGATCTTGGCGCTGACGAAGAGCGAGGCCGACCCGTTGGGGCAGGCCGCCACGCAGGCGCCGCAGCCGATGCAGGTCGCCGCGTCCATGGCGTTGTCCGCGTCCGACTTCGGGATCAGCTGCGCGTTGCCGTCCGGGGCGGAGCCCACGTTCGTGCTCACGTAGCCGCCCTTGGCCTGGATCCGGTCGAAGGCCGAACGGTCGACGACCAGGTCCTTGATGATCGGGAACGCCGACGCCCGGAACGGCTCGACCGTGATGGTGTCGCCGTCCTTGTAGGAACGCATGCGGATCTCGCAGGTGGTGCAGCCGGCGTGCGTGCCGTGGGCCACGCCGTCGACCACCATGCCGCAGGTGCCGCAGATGCCCTCGCGGCAGTCGTTGTCGAACTCGATCGCCTCTTCGCCCTTCTTCACCAGCTGCTCGTTCAGGATGTCGAGCATCTCGAGGAAGGACATCTCGGCGGCCACGTTCTCGACGGTGTAGTCGTGGAACTTGCCGTCCTTGGCGCCACGGGCCTGGCGCCAGATCTTCAGATGAATGGTCATGCCTTTGTTCGCCATGATCTGCCTTCCTCTATTTGTAGCTGCGGGTCTTGACTTCGATGTTCTCGTAGCTCAGGTCTTCCTTGTGCATCACAGGCTCCTGGCCTTCGCCCTGGTGCTCCCAGGCCGAGACGAACATGAAGTTCTCGTCGTCCCGCTTCGCTTCGCCGGTCTCGGACTGGTGCTCCTCGCGGAAGTGGCCGCCGCACGATTCCTCGCGCATCAGCGCGTCGCGCGCCATCAGCTCGCCCAGTTCCAGGTAGTCGCCCAGCCGGTTGGCCTGCTCCAGTTGCTTGTTCAGGTCGTCGGCCGAACCGGTCAGGGCCAGGTCCTGCCAGAAGGCCTTCTGCAGCTCCTTGATCTTCCCGATGGCCTCGTTCAGGCCGTCCTTGTTGCGCGCCATGCCGACCTTGTCCCACATGATGCGGCCGAGGTCCCAGTGGATGTCGCGCACCGTCCGGCTGCCCTTGATGTTCAGCAGGCGGTCGTAGTGGCTGCGGACGTCGTTCTCGACGGCCTTGAACTCCTCGGTCTCGGTCGTGACGGCCTTGAGGTCGGCGCCCGCGAGGTAGCTGGCCACGACCCGCGGCACCACGAAGTAGCCGTCGGCCAGGCCCTGCATCAGGGCGCTGGCGCCGAGACGGTTGGCGCCGTGGTCGGAGAAGTTGGCCTCGCCGGCCACGAAGAGTCCCTCGATGGTGCTCTGCAGGTTGTAGTCCACCCACAGCCCGCCCATGGTGTAGTGGGGGGCGGGGTAGATCATCATCGGGGTCTCGTAGGGGCTGTCGCCCGTGATCTCCCGGTACATGTCGAACAGGTTGCCGTAGCGGTCGCCGACGACGTCCTTGCCCAGCCGCCCGATGGCCTCCGAGAAGTCGAGGTACACCGAGAAGTCCGAGTAGTAGGCGTGCTTGCCCTGGTCGCACTCGACCTTGGCCGCCCGGGACGCGATGTCGCGCGGCACCAGGTTGCCGAAGGCGGGGTAGCGGCGCTCGAGGTAGTAGTCGCGCTCGTTCTCGGGGATCTCGTTGGGCCGGCGCGTGTCGCCCGCCTTCTTCGGCACCCACACCCGGCCGTCGTTGCGCAGGGACTCGCTCATCAGCGTGAGCTTCGACTGGTAGTCGCCCATCTGCGGCACGGCCGTCGGGTGGATCTGCGTGTAGCAGGGGTTGGAGAAGAAGGCGCCGCGCTTGTGGGCCCGCCAGGCCGCCGTGGCGTTGCTGTTGACCGCGTTGGTCGACAGGTAGAACACGGGGCTGTAGCCGCCGGTGGCGAGCACCACGGCGTCGGCCTCGTAGCGCTTGATCTCGCCGGTGATCAGCTCGCGGGCGATGATGCCGCGGGCCTTGCCGTCGACGATCACCAGGTCGAGCATCTCGTGGCGCGGGAACATCTTCACCGTGCCGGCGTCGATCTGCCGCGACAGGGCGCTGTACACGCCGAGCAGCAGCTGCTGGCCGGTCTGGCCGCGGGCGTAGAAGGTGCGGCTGACCTGCACGCCGCCGAACGACCGGTTGGCCAGGGTGCCGCCGTACTCGCGCGCGAAGGGCACGCCCATGGCCACCGACTGGTCGATGATGTGGGTCGAGAGCTGGGCCAGGCGGTACACGTTGGCCTCGCGCGACCGGTAGTCGCCGCCCTTGATCGTGTCGTAGAACAGGCGGTACACGCTGTCGCCGTCGTTCTGGTAGTTCTTGGCGGCGTTGATGCCGCCCTGGGCCGCGACGCTGTGCGCGCGGCGGGGCGTGTCCTGGATGCAGAAGTTCAGGACGTTGTAGCCCAGCTCGCCCAGCGTGGCCGCGGCGCCGCCGCCGGCCAGGCCCGTGCCCACGACGATGATCCGGAACTTGCGCCGGTTGCCGCCCGGGGCCACCAGCTTGTTGTCGATCATGTGCTTGTCCCACTTGTCGGCGAGCGGTCCGCCGGGGATCTTGGCATCGAGGATCTTGCTCATGCTAGTGACCTCCCGTCATCGTCGAGCTGGCATTGGGGTCACCCGAGAGGAACAGGTAGATGGGGATGATGATGAAGCCGACCGCGAGCACCACGGCGAAGACCCGGGCGACGTTGACCAGCACCGGCAGGTACTTGTCGTTGGCCCAGCCCAGGGACTGGAAGGCGCTCCAGAAGCCGTGGCGCAGGTGCAGGCCCAGCAGGATCATCGCCACGACGGTGAAGATCGTGAAGCCCGGGCCCTTGAACACGGTGACGACCGTCTTGTAGAGGTCCTTGACCCCGCCCTTGGTCATCTCGTGGGGGTTGCCCGCGTTGAACTTGAACAGGAAGATGTGGGCGATCACGAAGATGATCAGGATCGCGCCCGTGTAGATCATCGACCGCGAGGCGAGGGTCTTGCGGCTCTTGCCGCCCGCGTCCTTGGCGTACTTGTAGCCCTGCTGCCGCGCCTTCTTCTTGTCGGTCCAGGCCACGGTGACGGCGCTGACCATGTGGAAGACGAACACCACGAACAGGAAGATCTCGAAGGCGTAGATCAGCCACCCGTGGGCGACCGTCTCGAGAAAGTGGGCGTACTCGTTGAACGCGTGGGGGCCGATGAAGAGGGTGAGATTACCGATCAGATGCACCACGACGAAGCCCATCAACGCGAACCCCGTCAGGCCGGTAATCACCTTCTTTCCCACCGACGACCAGAGGGCAGAACCGAAGGAGGTCATGAATCCGCACTCCCGGAAAGTAGGATGAGGGCTGTTCGGGTGGACAACGCATTAGAACATATACCAGCCGGCCGGGCAGCACAATTTCTAACAGGTGCCAAGTCGATATAATTTGCAGTTTTAAATGATTCTCATGTTCAGGCGGAGGGAGATGAGGGCGAGGCCGGCGGATCGGGCGAACCGCCGGCCCATCGGCTCAGGCGGCCGTCTCCACGGTGCGCGGCCGCTCGGCCGCGGGAACGTCGGCGTTGAGGGCGCCGGCCCGGGGGCGTCGGGTCACGTTCCGCCCCAGCAGCAGATCGCCCAGCCGGTTCGATGCGCCGTCCCAGAAGCCGCAGGCGGCCACGGGGTCGGCGGGATTCTCGAAGGTCCCGAAGACGATGTCCCACAGGGGCAGGTCGCTGTAGTTGTTCCGATGGTACCCGCGGCCGTGGTGCACGCTGTGGCTCTCGGGGCGCTGGATCACATAGCCGAGCCAGCGCGGAGTGCGGATGTTGGCGTGCTGGAACGCCGCGTTGAAGACGAGGAAGGCCCCCCCGACCGCCCCGGCGGCCGGCGTCAGGCCCAGCAGCGGGAAGAAGACCAGGCTGCCCAGGGTCGTGAACATGAAGGTGTCGATGGGATGGATGTAGTAGGCGCCCCATGCGTCGTTCGCTTCGGCGGCATGGTGCATCTGGTGCCAGCGCCGGAAGGGGCTGCGGGAGTTGTGGGCCAGGCGGTGGTACCAGTAGTGGAGGAACTCGTACACGACGATCCCGACGGCGGCCCCGGCCCAGGTCCCGAGGAAGGCCAGATCCAGGACGGTCCTCTCGCCGACCAGACCGGCCCAGGCGACGGCGATCTGCACCGACAGGAAGAACGTGCCGACCGACACCGCGAGGGCCAGGGGGCGCCAGAAGCGGGGGCGGGAGAATTCGCGGCGGCGGTAGAAGAGGTCGAGGACGATGAAGGCCGGGACGGCGCCCAGGCTGATCAGGTTGGCGACGGTCATGAGCATGATGGGGCTCCTTGGTTCGGGCGGCTGTTTTAAACCGACTGATTAGTATAAGAAACTACGTAGGGAACCGGATTGGGCTACTAGAAAAATGGAGAATTTTGCTCGCGACAGCTCAACTAATTGATTTATATTTACTTAAGAATTGATTTTTTTCACCGGAATGGTTGCTCTTGTACCGACCGGAAGGTATAATATATCCAGCAGGAGGTGAAAGATGACCCCCCGTCCGCGTGGCAAGACCCGGGAACGCATCCTCGACGAAGCCGAGGCGCTGATCATGGCCAACGGCTTCGCCGGCACGTCGATCGACGCCGTGATCGGAGCCGTCGGCATCACCAAGGGAGCGTTCTTCTACCACTTCAAGACCAAGAGCGACATGGCCCGCGCCCTCGTCGACCGCTACCAGGTGGCCGACGCCGCCATCCTCGAGCGCTTCCTGGCCACGTCGGCGAAGCTGTCGTCCGATCCGGTCCAGCGCCTGCTCGTCTTCACGGCCCTGTGCGTCGAGATGGCCGAACAGATGGAAGACCCCACGCCGGGCTGCCTCTTCGGCTCGTTCTGCTACGAGAGCGGCCAGTTCGGCGACGACGTGCTGGCGATCCTCGATGAGGCGATCCTGTCCTGGCGGCGAGCCGTGGCCGAGCTGGTGCGGGAGGCCGTGGCGGCCGAGGCGCCGGTGCGCGAGGTCGATCCGGAGAGCCTGGCCGACCTGGTGACCGTGATCTTCGAGGGGGCGTTCGTGGTCGCGCGCACCCTCCGGGAGCCCGGTGTCTTCGCCGACCAGTTGCGCCACCTGCGGACCTACGTCGAGTTGCTCTGGGGGCGCTGAGGGGGTTGCCGGAGAAGGGGCGGGAGCCATATCATGATGCGGGGGGCCGTCACCCGCCGTGACGGATGTCACCGCTCATCTTGGGGGAAAACCATGCTGCGCTCCGCCTCGCTCCTGCTCGTCCTTCTCGTCCTGCTCGTCCTGCTCGTTTCCGCCACCGCCGAAGCCCAGACCGGCATCCCGGACCTGAACCAGTCCACCCTCGAGCGCGACGACGCCGGCCCGTCCGCGCTGTCGATCATGGTCGTGCCCGACGGTTCGGGTCCGCCCCTGACCCAGGCCGTGCGGCCCGACGGCACCATCGCCAGCGCGGGCTTGACGGCCACGGTCCGCGACGGGGCGAATTTTCCGGTGGCCAACTTCCCCTTCGAGGACCTCTGGCTCGAGTCGTTCGACGGCGACCTCGCCCCGTGCATCGGCGGCACCACGGCCGATGCCAACACCGACATCAACGGCCAGACCCGCTTCGAGACGCCGCTGCGGGCCGGCGGGTGGACGGAAGGTCCCCTGCTGCTGATGCTGAACGGCATGGCCATCGTCGGCAGCGAAGTGGCCATCCGCATCAACAGCCCCGACTCCAACGGCGACGGCGCCGTGAACATGACCGACCTGGCCACCTTCGCGGCCGACTACCACGGGGCCTACCACTTCCGCTCGGACTTCAACTTCGACGGGTCCATCGACCTGGGCGACGTGGTGATCCTGGCGGCGAAGCTCGGGGTGTCCTGTCCCTAGGGGCGGGGGCGAAGGGCCGGACGAGGGGGTATGATGATGAGGAATCATTTCGCAATCGCCATCGGCCTTGTCCTGGCATGCGGCCTGGCGGGGGCGGCTTCCGCGCAGTTCTTCCTGCCCGACTGGGAACTTTCCACGGCCCAGCGCACCTATGCGGGGCCCGAGATGGTCTCGGTCATGCACGTCCCCGACGGCTCGGGAGATCCCTTCGCCGCCGCGCAACTGCCCGGCGGGGCCGGCTCCGTCGACGCGACCATCGTCGTGACCCTGGTCGATCCCGTCGGGAATCCGGTGCAGGGCTACCCGGCCGAGGATGTCTGGGTCGAGGCCGCCGATGGGGGCGTGGCGTATTGTGCGGGCGGCAACTTCGCCGACGGGCCGACCGACGCCAGCGGCGTGACCACGTTCACGGGCGCGCGGCGCGGGGGCGGCAGCAGCGAAAGCCTGTTGCTGGTCTACGTGTCCGGCGTGGCCCTCACTTCGAATGCCGGGCTGGCGATCACCTCGAACAGCCCCGACCTGAACGGCGACGGCACCGTGAACCTGGTGGACGTGGTGACGTTCGCGGGGCACTATGGCGGGACCTACGCCTACGCCGCCGATCTGCACTACGACCAGCAGATCAACCTGGCCGACGTCGTCCGCCTGGCCCACGCCTGGGGAGCGTCGTGCCCCTAGCCGGGCCCGGCGGCCCGCAAAGGAAGACGCCCGGCCTCCGCAGGCCGGGCGTCGTCGTTCGCGCAGGGCGTCCCGCTCAGCCGTGCAGGGCCCGGCCTCCCGCCGCCCAGGCCGCCTCGCGCAGCACCTCCGGCAGGGTGGGGTGGGCGTGGCACACGGCGCCGATGTCCTCGCTGCTCGCGCCGTAGGCCATGGCGGCGGTGGCCTCGGCGATCAGGTCGCCGGCCCGCGGCCCGACGATGTGCACGCCGAGCACCCGGTCGGTCTCCTTGTGCGCCAGCACCTTCACGCGGCCCTCGACGCTGTCCAGGGCCATGGCCCGTCCGTTCGAGCGGTAGGTGGCGACGCCCTTGCTGTAGGGCGTGCCGGCCTCCTTGAGCTGCTCCTCGGTGCGGCCCACGCCGGCCACCTCGGGCTCGGTGTAGCACACCGACGGCACCAGGGCCGGATCGTAGTGACCCGCCTGTCCGGCCATGCGCGCCACGCAGGCGAGGCCCTCGTCGGTGGCCTTGTGGGCGAGCATGGCGCCGCCCACCACGTCGCCGATGGCCCACACGCCCGGGGCGGCTCTGTTGTCGCCGTCGACCTTGATGAATCCGCGCTCGGTCAGCTCCACGCCCGCGCTCGCCAGGTTCAGCCCCTCGGTGACGGGCCGGCGGCCCACGGCCACCAGCACGCGGTCGGCCGTGAGGTCGTCTTCGCCCTCGATGCTCACCACGGCCTGCTTGCCCTTCACCTTCGCACCGGTCACCGCGGCCCCCAGCTTGAACGCCAGCCCCTGCTTCTTCAGCAGCTGCAGCGCCACGCGGGCGATCTCGCCGTCGGTGCCGGGCATGATGCTCTTGAGGTATTCGACCACCGTCACCTCGGCGCCCAGGCGGGACCACACCGAGCCCAGCTCCAGGCCGATGTAGCCGCCGCCGATGACGACCAGCTTCTGCGGCACCTCGGGCCAGGCCAGGGCGGCGGTCGAATCGCCGATGCGGTCGCCGTCCATCTCGACGCCCTCGAGCGTCGCGGCCCGGCTGCCGGTGGCGATCAGGATGCGCTCGGCCTGCAGGGTCTCGTCGCCGACGATCACCTTGCCGGGCCCGTCGAGCCTGGCCTCGCCCTCGTACCGCGTCACCTTGTTGGCCTTGAACAGTCCGGCGATGCCGCCGGTGAGCTGCTCGACGATCTGGTCCTTGCGGCCCATCATGGCCGCGAGGTCCAGTTCGGGCTTGGCGCCCTTGATGCCGTGGTGCTCGAGCCCGTGCCGCAGTTCGGCGAACTTCTCGCTCGACTCGAGCAGGGCCTTGCTCGGGATGCAGCCCACCCTGAGGCAGGTGCCGCCGAGGCGGCTCTCCTTCTCGACGCAGGCCGTGTCCAGGCCCAGCTGGGCGGCCTTCACGGCGGCCGCGTAGCCGCCGGGCCCGGCGCCGATCACGATGAGGTCGTGCTTCTTCATGTCCCGTCCCTAGACTTTCAGGAGCATCCGCTCGGGCCGCTCCACGCATTCCTTGATGTGCTTGAGGAAGGTCACGGCCTCGCGGCCGTCGACCAGGCGGTGATCGTAGGTCATGGCGATGTACATCATCGGCCGGATCACGATCTGGCCGTCGCTGACGACCGGTCGGTCCTGGATGCCGTGCAGGCCCAGCACGCCGCTCTGGGGCGGGTTGATGATGGGCGTCGACAGCAGCGAACCGTACACGCCGCCGTTGCTGATCGTGAAGGTGCCGCCCTGCAGCTCGTCCAGGTCGATCCGGTTGGCCTGGGCCCGCTGGCCGAAGTCGGCGATGACCTGCTCGATGGCGCCGAAGTCGAGGTTCTCCGCGTTGCGGATGACCGGGACCACCAGGCCCTTGCCGCCGCCCACGGCGATGCCGATGTCGCAGTACTCGTGGTGGATCATGTCGTCGCCGTCGATCTGGGCGTTCAGCTGCGGCACCAGCCGCAGCGCCTCGACGGCGGCCTTCACGAAGAAGCTCATGAAGCCGAGCTTCACGCCGTAGCGCGCCGTGAACGCCTCCTGGTTCTCGGCCCGCAGGGCCTTGACCCGCGACATGTCGACCTCGTTGAACGTCGTCAGCAGCGCGGCGGTCTGCTGGGAGTGCACCAGCCGTTCGGCGATCTTGCGCCGGATCGGGGTCATGCGCTCGCGGCGGACGTTGCGCTCGCCGGTGAAGGCGGGCGGCGTCGGCGCGGGGGCGGACTTCGTCCCGGCCCTGGCCGGGGTACCGGCCGGCGCCTGCTGCGGCACATCCTCCTTGAGGACGCGGCCGCCGGGGCCGCTGCCCGTGACCTGGTCGCGCGACACGCCGCGCTCGGCCATGGCGCGCGCGGCGGCGGGCATGACCGGACCGTCCTGGGCGGGCGCGGCC
>JAGRNP010000067.1 GCA_020440705.1 bacterium
GCAAGGGATCGCAACGCGGAGATCGGCTTGGCCAGGCGTACCGCGTGCCGGGAGGAGTTTTTCAACAGCCTGCTAGAGCACGCCCTTCGCCGCCCCGAGCACCACGAGCATGCCGAAGTACACGACCGGGAAGGCCACGCGGCACGCCCGGTCGACGGCCAGCTTCCGCTCCGGCGCCGTGACCGACCAGCGGTCGACGACGAGACTCTCGAGCATGGTCAGGGCGATGACGACGATCGACAGGATCATCACCTTGTCCGCGACCGTCAGATAGCTCACCCGCGGCAGGCTCGACGAGGTGACGAACTGGTAGGCGATGACGGAGAGAATGCCCCCGCTCGAGACCCCGGCCCGCCGGCCGAGCCCCTCGCCGCTCATCCAGAACACGACCCAGGTCAGGGCCACGATGATGGCCACGGTCAGGAAGATCTTCCAGACGTAGTAGCCCGCGTCGCGCTGCACCGTGAAGCGGTAGGCCAGGTTCGCGTACGGCACGACGTCGCGCACCCGCAGTTCCTCCGAGCGCACCACCTCGACGCCCGTGATGCTCCACTCGGCGAGGGCGCGCATGGGCTCGTAGCCCGAGAACTCGTCGTCGGACACGAGGACCACCTCGTCGCGATTCCACGAGAAGCTCTCCATCTGCAGGGGCAGCACCTGCGAGTCGAAGGGGAACTGCCGGAAGTCGAGGTTCGCCCGCAGGGTGGTCGCGATGCGGGCGGTGAGCTCCACGGCGCCGTCGGGCGAGACGACCAGCTTCTCCCCGCCGACCGTCAGCCCGCCGACCGGATTCGTCGGGGCGATCTGGGCGGTCCAGATGCGCCCGTGCTGCTCCCGGGCCTCGGCCCCGGAGTAGACGAGCCGCGCGACCCCGGTGGAGTCGGGATCGAAGGCGAGGTCGGCGTCGCGCCAGCGCACCCGGACGTCGGCCTCGCACGAGAACTGGTTGGCGGTCTCGTCGATGCGCGTGATGTCGAGCAGGTACACGCCGACGGAGACCTCGCGAGGCGCCGGCGTCGCGGCTGCGGCCCCGGCGATCGGGACCGACAACGCCAGCATCGGCAGCAGGACGACAGCGAGACGGCAGGGCATGGGAACTCCTCGGGGACGGTGCCTGCGGGACGGGTGGAACGACGGGATTCTAGGCAGGGTCGAGGAACGCGACAAGCCGGGATTTCCCGGCCTGCCGCGCGATCCGGTGGCGACTCTAGTGGACGCCGCCGAAGTCCATCACCATCTGCAGGGAGGTTACGTCGTCCAGGTCGGTCAGCCCGAGGTCGTGTTCGACGCGGAACTCGAGGCCCGGGCGGACCACATAGCCGAGGCCGAGGCTCAGGCGCTCCGGACGCTCGGGCGTCAGCTCGGGATCCCAGACGCCGTAGCGCGCCACGCCGAAGACCCGCCCGAACTCGGCCAGGCCCTGCAGGTACCAGCCCCGGTTGTCGGCCTCGGCCGCGGTGCCGCGATCAGTCCGCTGCACGAGGTACTCGCCCTTGGCGCTGAAGCGGCCCGCCGACGCCTGCAGGTCGCCGCCCCACATGATCATGGCCAGATCGTCGGCTTCGTCGCGGAAGTAGGCCGACGACACGCCGAGCTCCAGCCCGTCCCGCGGCGCCACGTGCAGCCGCGAGCCCAGGGCCCGCCGGATGTCCAGGCGCGCGATGAATTTGTCGGGCGAGACCTGGCCGCGGCCGCAGTTGCTGCCGTTGATGGCGAAGACGTCGGCCCCGAAGCGGCCCCAGGCCAGCGTGATGTTCGCGCCGAGGTCGTTCCAGCCTTCGTGGGTGTTCTCGACGATGAGCGGCGCCGAGACCAGCCGCCGGTCCAGCGACGCGTACACCTGGTAGTCGATCCCGAAGGGGATGTCGAACTGGCCCGCCGTCAGCCCGAGCGAGAGGTCGTCGCCCCGCGACCAGGGCGATCTCGGCGGCCAACACCGCCAGCGCGAAGGTCTCGGCGTCCGGGTCGTAGGCCAGGGCCATGGCGGCGCTGACGTCCGGTGCGATGGCGCCCTCGAGATCGATCTCCGCCTGGTTGACGGCGACCTGGCTGCCGGGACTGCCCGCGACGGGGAAGACGATGTCGGCGAAGGCCGAGATGCCGAGCGGACCGGGCTCCGGCGCCGGCTCCTGGGCCGCCGCGAATCCGGCGACGATCATGAGGATGACGAAGAGACCCCTGGTCCCGTGCTGCGCGACGCTGATCATGCTGCCCTCCTGGTTGGACACGTGGGCGACGGCCGATGGATACGGGCAATCTTTAGGCAAAGGACGTACCGGAACCGGACGGAAACCGCAGCCCCGCAAGCGGTTGGCTGCGGAGAGGCCGGCTGGACCCGCTATCCGTTGAAGGAAAAGCAGTTGGGAAGGTGGGAATTGGCGCGGGCCCGGGACCGGAACCGATCCGGCACGACCGGGAGCGCCGGGGAGTTCCGTCCCCCCATTGCAACCTGCACGGAACCATGGGGAATCCGCGGGCACGACAGGGCGCCGCGCCCGACCGGAGCGGAACGGTGGGGGATTCCTGCAGGAGGGCCCACGGGCCTTCCCGCCCATGCCGCCGGACCGGATGCGGAACCGCCGGCCCCGCGAGGGGCCGGCGGTCGACCGGCTGCGATGGTGTCCGCGGCGTCCTACTTCAGGAGCACCATCTTCTGCTGGACGCTCTGGCCGTCGGACTTGACCTGCGCCCAGTACACGCCGCTGGCGGCCTTGCGACCGGCATCGTCGTCGCCGTTCCACACGACCACGTGCGGACCCGCGGCCCGGTTCTCCTGCACGAGCGCCCGCACGAGGCGACCGGCGGCGTCGTAGACACGCACCGAGACCTCGCCGGCGGCGGGCAGGGCGAAGCGGATCTCCGTCCGCGGGTTGAACGGGTTGGGCACCACGTTCACGGCCAGGCGCGCGACCATTGGCAGGTTCTCGCCCGGCTGGAAGTCCTTGTCGTTGAGCCGCGCCACGGGCGCCTCGACGGCGCCGGACGTGGGCACGACACCCTCCATCCCGTCGCCGATCACGACGGCCGGTCCGCCCATACCCTTCGCGCCCTCGAGCCAGAACGACGCGGGCATGGCGTTGGTCACCGAGAGGCGCACGCGCGCGAGAGTCACCTCGTCGGCGCCGCCGCGGGTCGCGCCGTAGCCCACCACCAGGTCGGTGTCGGTGCCGAGATTCAGCGCGCGGCCGAGCAGCTCGGTCTCGTGGACGATGACGTTGTCGCTGGTGCGCAGACGGGCCGCGAAGGCCTCGATGCCGTGCCGCGCCGCATCGCCGGCGAGCACGAGATAGGCGTCGATGCGCTCACCCGGCGCGAGATCGCGGGCCACGCCGCCCTGCGGGCTGTCGAAGCGCAGCCCCACCTCGCCGGCCGTGCCCAGCGCCACGTCGAGCGCCTTGGCCGGCGGACACGCGGCGGCCAGGCCGCTGGCCATGCGCGTCACGTCCGTCAGGTCGATCTTGCCGTCCCACCGGAAGTCGCCGGCGTAGTCGTAGGCCGCCGCGAAGTACACCCCCGCGAAGGCCGACACGTCGGTCAGGTCGGTGACGAGGTTGCCCGTCAGGTCGGTGCTGTTGACCCAGTACTGCAGGCCGGGCAGACCGAGCGGGTAGGTGGTCGTCGTGACGAGGGGATCGTTGACGATCACCAGCATCAGCTCGCCGGGCGCGCTCGACCCGCCGGCGTGCAGGGCCCGGCTGATGGTCGTGAAGCCGGACGCGTCGGTGTCGAAATCGGCGTGGAGCACGGCGGTCGGGCACTCGGCCCAGCCGCCGAACTGGGCCCGCACGAAGATCTGCTCGCGCGGGAAGCCCACGATCGGGGTGCCGAAGACGTCGCGGATGGTCACGCCGATGGTGGCGTCCGTGAGGGTCGTCGGGTCGCCGATCACGCCGTTCCAGAGCTGGGCCGCGAACATGGGATCGCCGCTGCCGTCCAGCTTCGAGAAGAGCGAGACCGGGTCGGTCAGGCCCGAGATCGGGTACACGTCGACGATCAGGCCCGGCGCCGTCGGCGCGCAGGCGCGCCAGGCGGTGCCCCAGCGTCCGTCCTCGCCGGAGATGGGCGTGCCGCGCACCTCGGCGTATTCGTTGAAGATCCAGAAGGTGGTGTCGTCGGCGGGATCGAGCGCGACGCCGGAGTAGTCGCCCCAGCGGTTGCGGCTGCCGCCGAAGGTCCGGTAGTAGTAGTCGACGCCGGCCCGCACCACGCCGGTGGCCTGCACGGTGCCCGGCGGGTCGCCCGCCTCGCGGCCGGCCATGTAGGCGCCCGCGAAGATGTTCGCGCCCGACGCGGCGAAGCCGAACTTGACGTCGCCGTTCGCATTGACGGCCAGGCCCGGGAAGAAGGTGTAGGCACCGGGCTGGATGTCCTCGCCGCCGATGTTGCCCTCGTCGGTCAGGACGATGGGACCCGGCACGCTCGTCGTGTCGAAGCGGAACCAGTGGGCGGTCGTCTGTCCGGCGTTCACCGGGTCGCTGGTGGCATTGGGGTTGATGGTCGTCACGGCCCAGAGGCTGCCGTTGCGCCACACCGCGTCCAGGGCCCGCGAGTCGTTCACCTCGATCAGGCCGACGCCGCCGGCCTGGGGCGCGTCCGGCAGGGCCGGGAAGCCGAAGACGCCGCCGACGTCCTCGATGTCGCCCACGGTGACGAACTCGCCGGTGAAGGTCGGCGCGCCGAGGGGATCGTCGACCCGGATCACCTGCACGGCCTCGGGATTGCCCGGACCGCCGTAGGTGAGACTGCTGTAGGCCACGAGGAAGGTCCCGATGTTCGAACCGGGGCCGCCCACCCCGCCGGGGCCATGGACCTCGGCCGGCTGCATGGTCATGGAGAAGTAGCCGGCCGGGATCGGATCGTACACGGCGTGCGCGGCGGGGCCGCCCGCGTAGAAGCCGGCCGCGACGCCCTTGTCGACGATCCACAGGCGCGTGCCGCCCGTCCCCGAGACGAAGGGGAACATGTTCGCCGTCACGTAGACGGCCTCCTCGTCGACCTCGAAACCGGGGTAGTCGGCCCAGTGATCGAAGCCCCCGATGTTCACCTTGGAGTTGATGGCCATGTAGTTCCAGTCGGCCGCCGTCGGCGAGGCTGGCGACGCCGTCTTGGACACGGCGATCAGGATGCGGGACTCGTTGCTCGGGTCCCCGTTGGCCTGGAACCAGCGTTCGAGGGCCACGACCACGAAGCGGTCCTCGTAGTGGTCGTACACGATCTTGGGATCGAAGCAGAAGGTGCCGAGGGTCGCGGCGCCCAGGGGCGAGAAGAAGTCGCGCAGGGAGTCGCGGAACAGCATGAGGCCGGTCTTGGTGCGGCACTCGATGCCCGCGTTGACGATGCCCACGAGGCGATCGGGGCCGGCGGCGCCCATGGGGTCGGGGGGGATGAAGAGGAAGCCCCCGTTCTCGAGGGCGTTGTCGTCGAAGTTGAAGGCGGGGAAACCGATGCCGGGCACGAAGGCCTTGTCTCCCGTGCCGTCGGTGGGACTGCCGTGCAACGCGACGCCCGGCGGGACCTGGGCGGAGCGGCTGATGGCTTCGGCGCCGCCGGAAATGCCGTCGGCCCGCTTCTCGAGCGGGGTCGCGGCCTGGGCCAGGGCGGCCAGGGCGAGAATGAAAATCAGGAATGTGACCGGGACGAGCCGGCGAGTGCGGCGAAAACGAGACGTCATGACGAGACTCCCCCGTTGGGAATGAGGGGTCGCGCGTCCCGTCGTCGATCTCCCATGGCCGACACGAACGGACGGCGACCCGGGCTGAGCCCGGCGATACCCTACCACATGACTCGGCATTCGCGCCAGCGCGGCGGTGGCGACCGGTCGCCGGCCCGCCGCCGATCGGCGTGAATCGGCGCTTGCCAAAATACCAACTGGTTGGTATTGTCACGCCATGGCACGCCCGACCAAAAAGACCCCCGAACGGGGCCAAGCCCGCACGCGGCTCCTGGAAGCCGCCCGCGACCTCATCCGCGCCCGCGGCTTCGCCGCCACCACGGTGGACGACCTCTGCCGCGCCGCCGGCGTGACCAAGGGCGCCTTCTTCCACCACTTCGCGAGCAAGGAGGCCCTGGGCATCGCCGCGGCCGCCTTCTGGGCCGAGACCACGTCGGCCTACTTCGCCGGCGCCGCCTACCACGAGCACGCCGATCCCCTGGACCGGCTGCTGGGCTACATCGACTTCCGCCGCACGATCATCGCCGGCGATCTGGCCCAGTTCACCTGCCTGGCCGGCACCATGACCCAGGAGGTGTACGGCTCGCATCCGGACATCCGCGACGCCTGCGCCGCCAGCATCTTCGGCCACGCCGCGACCCTCGAGCCGGACATCGCCGCGGCCATGACAGCCCACGGCATCACCGCCGACTGGACGCCCGCCAGCCTCGCCACCCACACCCAGGCCGTGCTGCAGGGCGCGTTCGTCCTGGCCAAGGCGGCGGGCGACCGCGCGGTCGCCCGCGACAGCGTCGACCACCTGCGGCGGTACATCGAACTGCTCTTCGCCGCTCCGCCCACCCTCCATGAGAAGTGAGAACCCCGCCATGAGACGCATTACCATCTGCGAGCACATCACCCTCGACGGCGTCGTCCAGAGTCCCGGCGCCCCCGACGAGGACCGCGATGGCGGCTTCCCGCACGGGGGCTGGTCGCCCCCCTTCGCCGATCCGGCCGTGGGCGCGGCGGTGGCCGGGATCCACGACGGCCCCCGCGACCTGCTGCTCGGCCGGCGCACCTACGACATCTGGAGCGCCCACTGGCCCCACGCCGCAGGCCCCTTCGCCGCCCGCTTCAACGACGCGGTCAAGCACGTGGCGACGCACCATCCGGAAAGCCTGGCCTGGGGGCCGGCGCAGGGCCTCGGTGACGACGTGGCCGACGGCGTGCGCCGCCTTCGCGCCGGCGACGGTCCCGACCTGATCCTCTGGGGCAGTTCGACCCTCGCCCCCGTCCTGCTGGCCCACGACCTGGTCGACGAGGTCGTGCTCTTCGTGCACCCGGTGCTGATCGGCGCCGGCAAGCGCTTCTTCCCCGACGGCGCCGTCCCCCGCTCCCTGGCCCTGACCAGTTCGCAGCCCGCGACGTCGGGCATCGTCATCAACCGCTTCCGGCCCGCGGGCGACCTCCGCACCGGAACCTTCGCCCCCCGCGGAGACCAGTCATGAGCGATCTCGTCACCTGCCTCTGGTTCGACTTCGGCGAGGCTGCCCGCGCGGCGCGCTTCTACGCCGCGACCTTCCCCGACAGCCACGTCGGGCACGCCAACGCCGCGCCGGCCGACTTTCCCGGCGGCAGCGAGGGCACCGAGCTGACGGTCGAGTTCACCCTGCTGGGTCGGCCTTTCGTGGGCCTGAACGGCGGCCCCAACTTCACGCCCAACGAGGCCGTGAGCTTCATGGTGCTGACGGAGGACCAGGCGGAGACCGACCGCTACTGGCACGCGATCCTCGCCGCCGGTGGCGCCGAGAGCGCCTGCGGCTGGTGCCGCGACGCGTGGGGCTTCGCCTGGCAGATCACGCCGCGCCGGCTCATCGAGCTGATGAAGGATCCGGACCGGGCGAAGGCGAAGCGCGCCATGGAGGCCATGATGACCATGACGAAGCTGGACATCGCGGCCATCGAGGCGGCGGTGGGAGGTTGAGAAGCGGGATCGGTCAGGGTTTGCGCCGGCCGCGCATGACCACCATCCAGGAATCGACCGCGTAGCCCTGCAGCTGGTCCATCCGCTGCAGATCGACTGCTTCCCAGGGGATGTCGTGGACTTCGCCCGACTCGGTGTCGATGAAATGGTGGTGCCGGTCGGTGTTGGCGTCGTAGACGGTGACGCCCTCGCGGAACTGGTGGGTCTGCAGCAGCCCCTTCTCCACGAAGAGACCCAGCGTGTTGTAGATCGTGGCCCGCGAGACCACCGGGAACTCCCGCCGGACCGCGGCGAGCACCTCGTCGGCGGTGGGGTGCGCGTCCGTGCGCAGCACGAAGAGGGCGATGGCCACGCGCTGCGCCGACGGCTGGATGCCGTGCGCCTGCAGGATGCTGCTGATTTCGTCGTGAGGCGTCATCCGGCGAGGATAAGCGGCGGCTCCCGGGAAATCAATTCCCCCGTCGACAGAGTCCGTAAATATACTTGATCCATTTTTAGACTTAGTCTAATCTCCTGACGGACTTCGCCTCCGGCCCCGCAGTGAGGGCCGCTGTCACCACCCGAAGCGATGGGAGACCCGAAATGAGCGGCAACGGCAAATGCCCCGTGACCGGCCACGGCAGCCAACCGGTGGCGGGCGGCGGCACATCGAACCGCGATTGGTGGCCCAACCAACTGAACCTCGGCATCCTGCACCAGCACTCGGCGCTCGGCAATCCGCTCGGCGCCGAATTCGACTACCCGAAGGAATTCGCACGTCTCGACTACGCGGCGCTGAAGCGCGACCTCCATGCGCTGATGACCGACTCCCAGGAGTGGTGGCCGGCCGACTACGGGCATTACGGCCCGCTCTTCATCCGCATGGCCTGGCACAGCGCGGGCACCTACCGCATGGGCGACGGACGCGGCGGTGCCGGCTCCGGCTCGCAGCGCCTGGCTCCGCTGAACAGCTGGCCCGACAACGTGAACCTCGACAAGGCGCGCCGGCTGCTCTGGCCCATCAAGCGGAAGTACGGCCAGAAGATCTCCTGGGCCGACCTGATGATCCTCGCCGGCAACTGCGCCCTGGAGTCGATGGGCTGCCCCGTCTTCGGCTTCGGCGGCGGCCGCGTCGACGTCTGGGAACCCGAGGCGGACATCTACTGGGGCCAGGAGGGCGAGTGGCTGGGCGACAAGCGCTACTCCGGCGACCGCGATCTGGAGGACCCGCTGGCCGCCGTGCAGATGGGCCTGATCTACGTGAATCCCGAGGGACCGAACGGCGAACCGGATCCGGTCGCCTCGGGCCGCGACGTGCGCGAGACCTTCGCCCGCATGGCCATGGACGACGAGGAGACCGTCGCGCTGGTGGCGGGCGGCCACACGTTCGGCAAGTGCCACGGCGCCGGTCCGGCGGACCACGTCGGGCCCGAGCCCGAGGCCGCGGGCCTGGCCGAGCAGGGGCTCGGCTGGACGAGCAGCTTCGGCAGCGGCCGGGGCGGCGACACCATCGGCAGCGGCATCGAGGGGGCCTGGAAGCCGCATCCGGTCAAGTGGGACATGGGCTACCTGAAGGTGCTCTTCAAGTACGAATGGGAGCTGGTCAAGAGCCCGGCGGGCGCCCACCAGTGGCTGGCCAAGGACGTGGACGAGGAGGACATGGTCGTCGACGCCCACGATCCCTCCCGCAAGCACCGGCCGATGATGACGACGGCCGACCTCTCGCTCCGCTACGATCCGATCTACGAGCCCATCGCGCGCGGCTACCTGCAGAACCCGCGCCGGTTCGCCGACGCCTTCGCGCGCGCCTGGTTCAAGCTCACCCACCGCGACATGGGCCCCAAGGTGCGCTACCTCGGCCCCGAGGTGCCTGCCGAGGATCTCATCTGGCAGGACCCGGTGCCGGCCGCCGACCGCAAGGTGATCGGTGCGCGGGACGTGGCCGCCCTGAAGAAGACGATCCTCGCCTCCGGACTGGGCGTGGCGCAGCTCGTCACGACGGCCTGGGCGTCGGCGTCGACGTTCCGCGGTTCGGACATGCGCGGCGGCGCCAACGGGGCCCGGATCCGGCTGGCGCCGCAGAAGGACTGGGCCGTGAACGAGCCGGAGCGCCTGCAGAAGGTCCTGCGCCGGCTCGACCGCATCCGCAAGGAGTTCAACGCGGCGCAGGACGGCGCCCGCGCGGTCTCGCTGGCCGACCTGATCGTGCTCGGCGGCTGCGCGGGCGTCGAGCAGGCCGCCCGCGCGGCCGGCTTCAGGGTGAAGGTGCCCTTCCGCGCCGGTCGCACCGACGCCACCGCGAAGCAGACCGACGCCGCGTCGTTCTCCGTGCTCGAACCGGCGGCCGACGGGTTCCGCAACTACCAGCGCACCCGGTTCTCGGTCCGGTCGGAGAACCTGCTGCTCGACCGCGCCCAGCTGCTCACCCTGACCGCGCCGGAGATGACCGTGCTCGTCGGCGGCCTGCGCGTGCTGGGCGCCAACTGGGGACAGTCGCCCCACGGCGTCTTCACCACGCGGCCGGGCGTCCTGAGCAACGACTTCTTCGTGAACCTGCTCGACATGGACACCGCCTGGCGTCCGACCGCGCCGGACGAGGAGCTTTTCGAGGGCCGCGACCGCACCACCGGTCGCGTCAGGTGGACCGCGACCCGGGTCGATCTCGTGTTCGGTTCGAACTCCCAGCTCCGCGCGCTGGCCGAAGTGTACGCGGCCGAGGACGGGCCGGCCCGCCTCGTCGCCGACTTCGTCGCGGCCTGGGGCAAGGTCATGGACCTGGACCGCTTCGATCTGGCCTGAGCCAGCTGGGGCCTGCCGCAACAAGGAGAAGCGCCTTCTCCCCGCGTGGGAGAAGGCGCTTCTGTATTGGTAGTCTCCAGCTGCTGGTATGCGATCGCCGCATTTGCCAGTTGCCATGTATTCCGCGCTTCGCCCCGACGTTTCAGGTTCCGGCCGGACCTTCCCCCGGCGCCACGATCCGAATCCGCGTCGAGTCGAGCCGCACTGTCGCGATCGCCGCGTTCCGGGGCAGGCGGAACGTGACGAGGACCACCTGGCCCGGCCGCGGCCCGGCCGAAATCATGCGGGAGTCGACCGGCCCGTCGCCTGAGAACCGCCAGGCCCGCTCGTTCTCGCCCAGACGGATCAGGACCCCGAGATCCCGTACGGAGCTCGCATCGGCAGGCCCTTCCCCGAAGACGAAAGCCCCCTGCGCGAGGACGAAATCGATGTCGGCGTCGAGGACGAACGACCCCCGGTAGTAGTCGCAGGAATCGTCGCCGGTGATGCGTGTCGTCCACGGGTGCGTCGCCTGGGCCTCCGCCTGGACCTCGCGGAAGGCCGACTCCCCCATCGCCTCCCGCATCGGTCCGTAGACCGTGGCTTGCCGCGCGCGCGCCGCGGCGGTGTCGATCCGGTCGCCGACCCAGAACCGGAGCCCCGGCAGCGCACAGGTCAGCTGCGACTCGACGAACGGGTTGGCGCGGGCCTTCGGATCGGTTCGGGGGTAGTTCGCCGCCACCGGGCTGCATCCGGTCGCCAAGGCGACCAGGAACAGGCCCCAGGCCAGGATGATCGCCGCCAGGCCAGTCCTACCGGCCATGGGGATCTCCTCCCGACCTCGTGTCCGTGGGCACCAGGCGATAGGCCGCCAGGCGCAGAGCGTGACCTTCCTCGTCCCGGCCCTGGATTCCGGCAGAACGGATGAATCGTTCCGCGCCGTGAACGACGACGAGGTAATTGTCGGCGCCGAAGTAGAATCGGTCCAAGCTTTCGTCGCCGGGCCCCGCGATCTCCACCGCGCCCCGGAATTCCCCGTCGGAGTCGAACGCGTCGAGAGCCAGGAAGATCCCCCGCTCGCGTCCTTCACCCGCCCTGCTGGTCCTGACCCAGACTTCGCCGCCCGGGCGGGCGTGGATGGAACGGATGGCCGCCTCGGTTTCACTCGGAACGAGTTCGATGCCGAACTCCGCCGGCGAAATGCCTCCCCAGAGGAAGTTCAGGAGGCGCCGCTTTTCCGCGTCCGTGCGCGGGCGGTGGGCAAAGGGCCGACGAGCTTCGGCCCGGACGGTGCCGTCGAGGTCGATCCACCAGATCAGGTACTCCGACCAATAGGGCGCCACCGCGATGAGCCCCCCGTCGAGCGCTGTCCACGGCTCCCAGAGCCGGAAGTAGTTCTCCTCCTCGACGTCCTTGCCCTGCGTCAGCCCGACTTCCAGGATCTCCCGCAACGGGGGCACGGGATCTCCCCCCGGGACGCATGGGAACACGGCCATGGACATCCGCACGCGATAGTCCAGCTTCCCTCGATTCGTGATCTGGGGTTCGCCGACGATGCCGACCAGACCGGGCTTCCGGTCGCCGCCGCCGGCGCCGACGCCGTGGACTCGACCGAGTTGAATCAGGGGAGAATCCATCCCCTCGAGAAGGACCGCCCCTCGGGGCTC
Source organism: bacterium (assembly GCA_020440705.1). Lineage (NCBI taxonomy): Bacteria > bacterium. The sequence goes on from JAGRNP010000067.1 coordinate 12,059, forward strand.
CCCGCTCTCCGGATCGAGCGTCGTGATCCGGCTGAACTGTCGCGAAACGGCCCCCAGGGTCCCCGCGGGCATCAGGACGAGCGACCCCGGCGCCCGGAGCTCGCCCGGTCCGTCACCTTCGCGCCCCAGGGTCGTCCTGAGTTTCCCCTCGGCGTCGATGACGCGGACCTGGACGAGTTGGCTGTCCAGGACGTACGCGTTGTTCCGGGCATCGATCACGACATCTTCGATCCGACCGAAGATGACGTCGTCTCCGCGGTCGGCGTCGATGGACCAGATCGGCACCATCTCGTAGCGGTAGGCCTGCGCCGCGGATGAGGAGGTGACCAGCAGCGCCGCGATGGCCATGCCTATGCGAATCGACATAGAGAGATCTCCAGGGTCCGGGTGTCGAGGTGGGCCGGCGATCACCGACCCACCATCCGATCAAACGCTCAACCGCAGGGATAGGATTCGCAGCCTCCTGCCGAACAGCAGGCCTCGATATTCTGGATGTGGATTGCACAAAGTGTATTCCAGTTCTGACTCTGGTAGCCGAGCTGCTCAGCAACGTCACAGGGTCCGCCATAGAGGTTGATCGCTTCGGAGTCGCCGGCAATGATCAGGCCGGACGCCAGTACAACAACCGAGGCAAGGAGGACAATGAGTTTCTTGGTAGCCATGGAGTTTCTCTCGATCGTATAGATTTTGAAACCGGCCGAGACGGATTCGGATAGTCCGAATCTGACGATGTCCTTATGTTTGTCCAACCCTTGAAGAATTCAAACTATCAGACATATCTCGGCAGCGACACATTGGTGGTCGCGTCGATGGGAACTGTACCGCCCCCCCCCCCAGGCTAAGTCAACAACAAAACACCCTCCCCGGGGAATCCGGAGAGGGTGATTCATTATTGGTACCCCCTGGGTTACAGTATGCGAACAACGCGGTGTCTTTCACCGTGGCAGCCACATGCCCGATCCGGCTCTCGATTCGTCGAATAGCGCCATCCCGCAGGCAAACAAATCGTCGCCGAATTCCCTATTTCGATCTAGATTCTATCAGTCCTCATTATCACCTGGTGGGTTCCCCAGGAATGAACGTCCGGAAAGCGGCCCCATGATCGGCAAATCCTTGGCCCACTACGAGATCACTGGCCTGCTCGGCAAGGGCGGCATGGGGGAGGTCTACCGCGCCCGCGACACGAAGCTGAAGCGCGATGTCGCCCTCAAGATCCTTCCCGCCGAACTCGCCGCCGACCCCGCCCGACTCGAGCGCTTCCAGCGCGAGGCCGAAGCTGTCGCCGGAGTCAACCACCCCAACATCGTCACGCTCTATTCGGTCGAGAAGGACGCCGGCACGCATTTCCTGACCATGGAACTGGTCGAGGGCGACGAACTGGACCATCTCCTGCCCCCCGACGGCCTGGGCCTGCCGAAGGTCTTCGAGATCGGCACGGCCATCGCCGACGCCCTGGCCGCAGCCCACGGAAAGGGTATCGTCCACCGGGATCTGAAGCCCGCCAACGTAATGATCACCACCGACGGCCACGTCAAGGTGCTCGACTTCGGGCTGGCCAAACTGGCCGAGACCGGGCCGTCGACCCCGGACGACGCCACCTTGGCCCTGGGCCTGACCCGGGAAGGCGCCGTGCTGGGCACCGTGCCCTACATGTCCCCGGAGCAGCTGCGCGGCCGGGATGTCGACCACCGCAGCGACATCTTCTCGCTGGGCGTCCTCCTCTACGAGCTGTCCGCGGGACGGCGTCCGTTCCTGGGCGACAACAGCGCCGACCTGACCTCGTCGATCCTCAAGGAGGCGCCGCCTCCGCTGACCGAGCTCAAGCCGGAACTCCCCAGGCACCTGGGCCGGATCTTGGCGCATTGCCTGGAGAAAGAGCCCAAGGACCGGTACCAGTCCGTCTTGGACATCCGCAACGAGTTGCGGGGGCTGCGGCGCGAGGTGGAATCAGGAGTCAGCGTTGCCAATGGGCCGCTTTCCGGCGTCCATGCAGCATCGCAGAAATCGCGGAAAGGACTCTGGATCGGCATCGCCGCGACCGTCCTCGTGCTCGTCGGGGTGGCGTTCTTCCTGGGGCGTGAGGAGCAGGCCCCGCCAGCCGAAACGGCGGCGACGACGCCCGCAATCAGCGACAAATCGATCGCCGTGATGGCCTTTGTCGACATGAGCCCCCGCAAGGACCAGGAGTACTTCTCCGACGGGATCGCCGAGGAACTCCTGAATCTTCTCGCGAATATTCCCGAGCTTAAGGTGATCTCGCGGACATCGGCCTTTTCGTTCAAGGGCAAAGACGTTCCGCTCAAGCAGATCGGCGAGGAGCTCGGCGTCGCGCACATCCTCGAGGGTTCGGTGCGCAAGGCAGGTAACGAGATCCGCATCACCGCGCAGCTGATCGAGGCGGAGTCTGACACGCACCTCTGGTCGGAGACCTACGACCGGGAGTTGAGGGACGTCTTCGCGCTCCAGGACGAGATCGCCGCGGACGTGGTCGATCAGCTCAAGGTCACGTTGCTCGGTGACGCACCGAAGTCCAAGGAAGTCGACCCGAAGGCCTATGCACTCTTCCTGGATGCCCGACAGGCGGGGCGCCTGGGAAGCCGCGAGGGCTACGAGCGGGCCATCGCATTGTGCGAACAGGCACTGGCCATCGACCCGGGCTACGCCGACGCCTGCGTCGCGCTCGCCGGAGCGTACGTCAATCAGGCCGGCGCTACCCGGCCTCGGGACGAGGGATTTGCCCTGGCCCGAAACGCGGCGCAGAAGGCCCTGACACTCGATCCGGACCATGCCAAGGCACACTCCCTTCTCGGGTGGATCGCCACCTACTATGACGGCGACCTGCGGGCCGCGGCGCGACACTTCCAGAAAGCCTTGGAACTTGAACCCAACAATCTCGATATCATCAGCAACTCTGCCCCACTGCTTGGGATGCTGGGGCGGTACGGCGAGGAAATCGCCGTCAATGAGTACTTCGCGGAGCGCGACCCCCTGAATTCCAACTCCTACATGAATCTCGGCTCGTCCTACTTTGCGGCACGCCGATGGTCGGATGCCGTCGCCCAGCAGCGAGAGGCCCTGAGGCTGAGCCCCGACAAGATCGGCCCCCATATCATGATGGGATACAGCCTCCTGATGATGGGAGACCCGAAGGCGGCATTGGACGAGTTCGCTCGGACACCGGTGGAGGACTACCAGGTCTGGGGAAAAGCCCTCGTCTTCCACGTGACGGGAAGGCAGGAGGACGCGGAAGCGCAGCTGCAGGATTACATCGACCGCTGGGGCCGGGAGTATCCTGACGGTGTCGCATCGTTATACGCGGCGTTCGGTCAGATCGAGCTCGCGTTCGAGTGGCTGGAGACGTGGCGCCAGGCGAAGGAGCGGGTTCCCATCGAACCCAGTGAACCCAGTTGGGATTCCCTGCGCGACGATCCTCGCTGGCACACCCTGCTCGAAGAAATCGGTCGATCTCCCGAAGAGCTCGATGCGATCGAGTTCGAGGTGAAATTGCCGGGTAGGCGGGGTTGAGAACTCCGACCGTTATTGGAAAGCCCGCGAGGCGATTTGATCTGCTGCCACCGACCGTGTGAAGCTCGCCTGACCCACCAAAAAAAGCACCTTCTCCAATAAAGGAGAAGGTGCTTGGCTGTGGTAGCCCCTAGGTTACAGTGTGCGAACAGGTCTCAGATTAGGACACTGCTCTTGCCCGGATATTTCCGACATCCAGTTACGCAACATTCTTCGATCGCTCCTACTCGACCGGGCTCAAGTAGCCAAGGCTCAAGAGGAATCTCCGCTGATTCTACCACACCCCGATCCACAAGTTGAGATCCGCCGCCGCCTCGTGCCTCGTTCGGTACTTCTCCCAGGTCGCTCGCTCGACCTTCAGTGTGTGGAAAAAGCTCTCCATCACCGCATTGTCGTAGCAGTTGCCCTTCCGGCTCATGCTGCACATCATGCCCCGATCCCACAGCCGCCGCTGGTACTCCAGGCACGAGTACTGCACGCCGCGATCCGAGTGATGGATCACGTCCTCGGCCGGGTTCTCGAGCGCCACCGCACGGTCGAAAGCCTCCAGCGCGATCTCCGCGCCCAGCGTGCCCTTCAGCGACCAGCCGACGATCTTCCGCGTACACAGATCCATCACCGCCGCGAGGTACAGCCACCCCTCCGCTGTCGGCACGTACGTGATGTCCGCCACCCAGATCGACTTCGGCCGAGCCACCTCGAAATACTGGTCGACCAGATTCGGGGCCGCGGCCCGGCAGCGATCCACCTGGGTCAGACCGCGCGGCCGCTAGTTGTGACGGCTGTGAAGACCATGTTTCCGCATCAGACACGCCACGTGCTCGCGGCTGCAGCGCTTTGGGGATGAACTCATCTCAACACCTCGCGGCTCTACAAGGAAAACCTGCTTGAGATGTCGGGAATTGGCAGACAAGTACAAAAACGCCCCTCCCAGCTTTCTGGGAGGGGCGCTTCGTATTGGTACCCCGTAGGGGACTCGAACCCCTGTTACCGCCGTGAGAGGGCAGCGTCCTAGGCCACTAGACGAACGGGGCACAAAGCTGACGCGAATGATAGGTCATTCGTCGGCTGCATGCAAGTTTGGTTGCCCGGGGAGGACTCGAACCCCCATCGACTGATCCAGAGTCAGCTGTCCTGCCATTGGACGACCGGGCAATCGACGGCGAAATATATACCTCGCCGCCGGGGCGCGCAAGTTCGGGTTGGCCCTTTTTTGCCGCGCCAAGCGCGCCAGATCGGCCTCAAATGCCCGATCCGGGGCGATCCGACGGTTCGAGGCCGCCGTCGTAGCGGTCCATCTCGCGCCGGATCAGGCGGTGCAGGGCCTCTGGCGAGGCGAGGTCCGCGTCGTGCACGTCCCACGTCGCCGGCAGCAGCACGAAGGGCTCGTTCTGGGGCCCGCCCAGGCCGCCGTGGCTGCTGCTCTGCTCTTCGAGCACCACGATGCGGCCGCGGTCGGGCAGCCAGGCCCCGTTGATGACCAGGTCGCCGCTGTCCGGATAGCCCAGCAGGCGCGCCAGCTCGCCGGCCCAGAAGTCGCGGTTGCGGAACGGCGCCAGGGGGTCGTTGCGCTTGCCGAGTTCGCCGGTCACCAGGTTGCGGATGCCGTCCTCGCAGATGGCCACCGCGTCGCCGAAGCGGCGGCTCGCCGCCACGAACCCGATGCCCGGATGCCGCGCCAGGGTCTCGATGAGGCCCGGGTAGAGGGCCACCACGTCCTCGAGGTGCAGCGGCTCCCCGTGCTCGGTGAAGTACACGTGGGCCAGGCTGCCCGACACGCACACCACCACCTGGGGCGCGTCCTTCACGCTGACCCGCCCCGTCTCCCCCGCGGCCATGCGTTTCAAGGCCCGTCGGCTGCGCCGCGAGATCCAGCCGGGCTGGAGCGCCGACACCTCCTCCATTTCCTTGAGCAGCGACAGGGAGTAGCTGCTGCCCGGATCGAAGACCCGCGCGCGGATCGCATCCGGCCCCTGCAGCCGCTCGAGCATGCGGTTCAGGGCCTGCCCGATGGTCTCGCCGTAGAGATGGCGGAAGGGCACGCTGGCCGTCTGGCCGTGGTCCGAGAGCAGGACGATCTCGTAGCGGATCGGCGACTGGCGTCGGGCGCGGCGGCGCAGGATGCGCAGGCGGCGGTCGAAGCTGGCCAGGGTGATCTGGGCCTCGTAGGCGTCGGGGGCCGAGTGGTGGGCCACCTCGTCGTAGCCCACGAAGTTGGAATAGATGACCGGCACGCCGCGCACCATGTCCTGCTTGAGCCAGAAGAAGCTCAGGTCGCGCAGGAAGGCGTTGGCCAGGGCGCGCTGGCCCAGGCGGCGCAGGCTGAAGCCGAGCCGCGGGCGGTCCTTGTCGAAGCGGCCGGCGAGGGCCAGGATCGCCCCGGCCATGAAGTCCCACAGGCCCCAGATGACGGCCTTGGTCAGGGCGTTGGGGCTGAGGAAGAAGAGGTTGAAGTCGGCGCGCTCGCCCACGCGGCGGGCGCTGCCCTTCTCGCCCAGGGCGCTGACGGTCATCAGCCGCTTGTCGGCGCCGCCCGAGAGGAACGTGTTGATGCAGGAGCCGCCCGCGAGCAGCCCCGGGCCGCGGGCGCCGACCATGGCCTCGAGGCGGCGCAGATCCTCCGGGTCGCTCACCACGCGCACCTTGCGGGCCTTGCGGTCGTACCAGCGGTAGCCCGCCACGTTCTCGCGGTCGCCGTAGAAGAGTCCGGCCTGCACGGCGGGCGTGTTCGAGGGCAGACCGCAGCGCCAGCCGTACAGGCGGTGGCTGCCCTTGGCCAGCATGGCCGTCAGGGCGGGCATGCGGCCGCGGTGCATGGCCGTGCGCAGGCTCGGCAGGCTCAGGCCGTCGACCTGCAGCAGCAGCAGGCCGCACAGGGGCTTGCGCGGTGGTCGCGGGCCGAAGCGGCGCCCGAGGCGGTAGATGATCGACTGGTAGAAGGGGTGCGCCTCGTCGAGCCCGAGCCAGCCGGTGATGCCCGCCGAGATCACCGTGATCATCAGGTTGCCGAGCAGGGCCTCGCCGTAGTTGGTGATGACGAAGGCGCGGTCGAACTTGGCCGCCAGGTAGAGGATCAGGCCGTTGAAGAGCAGGGTCGGGAAGCCGAGGGTGAGCGTGTTCAGGGGCAGGGTGGCGAAGAGCAGCAGCGGACGCAGCAGGATCAGCAGCACCGTGAAGATCAGGGGCAGACGCACCGCGGCCAGCCACCAGTGGCGCACCGAGGTGTCGAAGTGGAAGCCCGGCAGCACCGATGTGGCCAGGAGCGTGGCCAGGACGGCCACGATCCAGACCAGCAGGTAGCGGCCGGCGATGCCCCAGAACGATCTCGCGGCGTGTCCTTCCGGTCGGGCCGCCCGGGACCGGCCGGGATTCCCGACCCGGTCAGCTCGCGGCGGCTTCGCGCAGGCGCCGCACCGTGCGGCGGGCGCCCACCAGTTCCATCACCTCGAAGATGCCTGCGCTGCGGCCCTGTCCGGTCAGCGCCACCCGGCAGGGGTGGATCAGGTCGCCGGCCTGGACGCCCAGCTTCTCGGCGAGCCCCCGCACGACCTCCTCGAAGGCGTCGGCGGCCTGGGGCGCGTCGAGGTCGAGCCCCGCGGCCACGGCGTCGGCCAGGGCCGTCAGCCGGGCGCGGGCCGCCTCGGGCGTCACCTGCTCCCGCCACACCTCGTCGTCGACGAAGTGCTCCTCGGTGAAGAAGAACCCGATCTGATCGGGCAGCGTCACCAGGCTGCTGAAGCGGTTGCCGAGGGTGCCGATGACCCGCGCCAGGTAGGCGTCGGTGTCGGTGGCCCCGGCGATGAGCCAGTCCGGATCGAGCGCCCAGCCCTGGGCGTCGATGACGCCGCGGGCCAGCACCAGGCGCTCGTCCGCGGACAGGCGCTTGATGTGCTCGCTGTTGATGTGGCTCAGCTTATCATAGTCGAAGGCCGCCGGGCTGCTGTTGACTTTCTTGAGGCTGAACTTCTTGACGATGGCCTCGGGTTCCAGCACCTCGTCGCCGCTGCCCCCGGGCGACCAGCCCAGCAGGGCCAGGTAGTTGAACATGGCCTTGGGCAGGATGCCCTGGTTCCGGAACTCCTCCACGCTGGTGGCACCGTGGCGCTTGCTGAGGCGCTTCCGGTCGGGCCCGAGGATCATGGGCATGTGGCCGAACTTGGGCGTCTTCCAGCCCAGGGCCTCGTAGATGAGGATCTGGAACGGGGTGTTGCTCACGTGGTCGTCGCCGCGCAGCACGTGGCTGATGCCCATCAGGTGGTCGTCCACCACGCAGGCGAACTGGTAGGTGGGGAAGCCGTCGGCCTTGACGATCACCCGGTCGACCAGGACGTCGTTCTGGAACTCGCGCTTGTCGCCGATGAGGTCGTACCAGAAGGTCGAGCCCTCGTCCGGGGTGCGCAGGCGCCAGGCGCAGGGCTTGCCCGCCGCCTCGGCCGCGGCCACCTGGTCGGCGCCCAGTGCCCGGCAGTGACCGTCGTAACCCTCCCAGAAGCCGCCCGCCGCCTTGGCCGCCGCCGCGCGCTCCTCGAGGTCCTCGGCACTGCAGAAGCATTTGTAGGCCTTGCCCTCGGCGGCCAGCCGCTCGAGGTGCTCGCGGTAGATGTCCAGCCGCTCGCTCTGCAGGTAGGGCCCGCAGTCGCCGCCCGCGTGCGGGCCCTCGTCCCAGTCCAGGCCCAGCCAATCCATGCCGCGCAGGATCGCCGCGTAGCTCTCCTCGGTGCTGCGCTCCTGGTCCGTGTCCTCGATGCGCAGGATGAACGTGCCCCCCTGGCTGCGGGCGTAGAGCCAGTTGAACAGGGCGGTGCGGGCGCCGCCGACGTGCAGGAAGCCGGTCGGGCTGGGCGCGAAGCGGACACGGGGCAGTTTGAGGTCGCTCATGGCGGGCCTTTCACATTCGGGACGCACTTCCGGGCGGACGTCGGAACTAGGGCTGCACGTGCGGCTTGCGCGCGGGGATCCTGCCGCCGGCCGGTTCGCCGCTCACCGCGGGATCGACCAGCCCCGCCAGCGTGGCCAGGTCCATGCCCCAGGCCAGGCGCGCAGCCTCGTCAAGGTCGGCGCCGGCGGCGGCCTGCGCCAGGAAATCCTGCAGCGGCTGCAGGCCCCCCTCGTACTCGACGAGCTGCCACACCATGAGGAAGGCGCTGTAGCACGCGCGCCGGAAGTTCTCGCGGTCGACGTTCTCGTCCGGATCGACGCCGCGGGCCAGGATCGCATCGATCAGGGGCGGCGAGAGCAGCACGTCCTTGTCGCCGGTGCGGAACTCGGCCATGTAGTTGTTCAGGTGCACGCCGTCCTCGCCCACGTACTCGACCAGCCCCTGGTGCAGCCAGGGCGGCAGGGCGCCCGGCAGGGCCCGGCGCAGGATCCAGTCGGTGACGAGCATGAAGGCTGCATGGCCGTCGAGGGTGCGCGCCAGGAGCACCGGATAGGGCTGCAGGATGACCGTGTCGCCCTCGATCCGGTAGAGCCGCCACACGCCCTGACCCGCCTGCTCGATGTAGGCCGGCGTGTTGTCGGGATTGATCATGGTCAGGGTGTCGTCGGTCGAGATCCCCAGCAGGGCCGAGACGTCGTGATCGGCCCAGTCCAGGAGCTCGA
>JAGRNP010000068.1 GCA_020440705.1 bacterium
GCTTGGGGGCAATATGATGCGCAAGTAATTACAGAATATCTATTTAAGGGTTGAGTGGTCATGTTTCGCGTGAATGGGAATTGAGCATGTCAAAAATTTGACAATTAGGGAATGGGTGTTACCTATGCGGTGAGCGAACGTGGTGGGCCCCGGTCGGGAAGGCGAGAGACCGGGCGGGGCCCGATTCCTCCCGCGACAGGACGGCACCATGACCGACCCCCGCATCCAGGATCTGCGCGACCGCAAGGCCCGGCTCTACCGGGGGGGCGGTGCCGAGCGGATCGCGAAGCAGCACGCCGCCGGCAAACGGACGGCCCGCGAGCGCCTGGCCCAACTCTACGACCAGGACACCTTCAGCGAGACCCACCCCTTCATGCAGCACCGCTGCACCGACTTCGGCATGGCGGGCAAGGACCTGCCCGGCGAAGGTGTCGTCACCGGCTACGGCCTCGTCGACGGCCGTCCCCTGTACGCCGTGAGCCAGGACTTCACCGTCGCGGGCGGCGCCGTGGGCGAGGCGACCGCCCGCAAGATCGCCGACCTGCAGGACGACGCCATGAAGACCGGCGACCCCATCGTCTTCATCAACGACTCCGGCGGCGCCCGCATCCAGGAGGGCGTCGACGCCCTCGCCGGCTACGGCGACATCTTCTACCGCAACATCCTCGCCTCGGGCGTCGTGCCGCAGATCAGCATCATCAGCGGTCCCTGCGCCGGCGGCGCGGCGTACTCGCCCGCCCTGACCGACTTCATCATCCAGGTCCGGCACGAGGGCCAGATGTACATCACCGGCCCGAGCGTCATCAAGCAGGTCACCGGCGAGGAGGTGACCGCCGAGCAGCTCGGCGGCGTCGAGAGCCACTCCCACTACTCGGGCGTGGTGCACTTCGTGGCCGAGAGCGGGGGCGAGGGCATCGCCATCGCCAGGCGCCTGCTGTCGTTCCTGCCCAGCAACAACACCGACGAGCCGCCCTTCCTCGAACACCTGCACGACGAGCTGGTCGGGCCGGACGAGGCCATGAACGGCCTCATCCCGGCCAGCAGCCGCGAGGCCTACGACATGCACCGGGTCATCGAACGCGTGGTCGACCGGGCGGACTTCCTCGAGGTGCAGACCCACTTCGCGCCGAACCTGATCATCGGCTTCGGTCGCATCGAGGGGGCGACGGTGGGCGTCGTGGCCAACAATCCGAGCCACAAGGCGGGCGTGCTGGACATCGACTCCTCGGTCAAGGGCGCGCGCTTCATCCGCTTCTGCAACGCCTTCAACATTCCCCTGGTGACCTTCGTCGACGTGCCCGGATTCATGCCCGGCGTGCAGCAGGAGTACGGCGGCATCATCCGGCACGGGGCCAAGATGCTCTTCGCCTACGGGGCGGCGACCGTCCCCAAGATCACCATCGTCGTGCGCAAGGCGTACGGCGGCGCCTACCTGGCCATGTGCGCGCGCAGCATGGGCGCCGACCGGGTGGCGGCCTGGCCCACGGCCGAGATCGCGGTCATGGGCGGCGAGGGGGCCGTGAACGTGCTCTACCGCAAGGAGCTGGCCGAGGCGGCGGACCCGGCCGCGCGCCGGGCCGAGCTGCTCGCCGCGTATGCGGCCCGCTTCTCGACACCCTACGCCGCGGCGGCGAGGGGCATGGTCGACGACGTCATCGAGCCTTCCGAGACGCGGGCCTACATCGCTCTCGGCCTGGAGATCCTCAAGTCCAAGCGGGCGATCCGGCCGGAGAAGAAGCACGGCCTGATCCCCCTGTAGGAGGGCGCCGTGTCCGGAGCGATCACCGCGGAGATGGCGACCCTGGCCGTGGCCGGGATCCTCATCGTGTTCGCCGTGCTGGCCCTGATCGCGTTGATCGTGGGCCTGCTCAAGCGCTGGGACGAGCGCTGGCAGGACCACGAGCGGCGGGTCGAGGCCACGGCCGTGTCCCGCGAACAGACCATCGATGCCACCACCCTCGTGCTGATCACCGCGGCGGCGGCCACGGTGGTGCAGGGGCGTTTCCGCGTCCACCGCATCCACCGGCTGCTCTCGCCGCGGCGCCGACGGACCCCCTGGTCGGCCCACGGCCGCCTGACCCTGCAGGGGTCGCACGCCGTGCGCCGGCGCAACACCTGAGGCGGCCGCAGCCGCCGAACGAGGAGACGACATGAAGCTCAAGATCACGGTGCATGGCGTGGCCTACGAGGTCGAGGTCGAGGTGCTGGACGCCCAGGACGAGATGCTCGCGCCGGGACAGCCGCTGCCGCCGCCGCCGGCGATGGCGCACGGACCGGCGGCGGTCGCGACCGCGGCGACGTCGCCCGTGGCGCCGCCGTCCGGTTCGCCGGCCCTGGCGGGCGACGATGCGGGTGTCGCCTCGCCCATCGCCGGCACGGTGCTCGAAGTGAAGGTGCGCGTCGGCGACCAGGTCGCGGCCGGCCAGGAGGTCGTGGTCATCGAGGCCATGAAGATGGAGACGGCCATCGCCGCGCCCCGGGCGGGACGGGTCAAGGCGGTCCCCGTGGCGGCCGGCGACTCGGTCCGCGAGACCCAGCTCCTGGTCGAGTTCGAGTAGCCCATGGACGTGTTGTGGGACTTCCTGCAGGTCGGCGTGGTCGGCAACTTCACGTGGGGCAACATGGCCATGTTGGCCATCGGCGCGGTCTTCATCTGGCTCGGCATCGCCCGCGACTACGAGCCGCTCCTGCTGGTGCCCATCGGCTTCGGCATGCTGGTGGGCAACATTCCCCTGGCGCCGGGCATGAACGTGGGCATCTACGAGTCCGGCTCGGTGCTGAACGTGCTCTATTCGGGCGTCACCCAGGGCTGGTATCCGTCGCTGATCTTCCTGGGCATCGGGGCCATGACCGACTTCTCGGCCATGCTGGCCAACCCGCGCCTGATCCTGCTGGGCGCGGCGGCCCAGGCGGGCATCTTCCTCACCTTCGCCGGTTCGCTGCTGCTGGGCTTCCCCGCGCGCGACGCCGCCGCCATCGGCATCATCGGCGGCGCCGACGGGCCGACGGCCATCTTCCTGTCGAGCCAACTGGCGCCGCACCTGCTCGGCGCCATCGCCGTGGCGGCCTACAGCTACATGGCCCTGGTGCCGGTGATCCAGCCGCCGATCATCCGCCTGCTCACGAGCCGCGAGGAGCGGCGCATCCGCATGAAACCCTCGCCGCCGGTGAGCAAGCGGCTGCGGATCATCTTTCCCGTCGTCGCCTTCGTCCTGTGCGCGATGATCGCGCCGGGCGCCATCTCCCTGCTGGGCTTCCTCTTCTTCGGCAACCTGCTCAAGGAGAGCGGCGTCACCGAACGCCTGGCCAAGACGGCCCGCAGCGCCCTGATCGACATCGTCACGATCCTGCTCGGGCTGTGCGTGGGGGCCTCGACCGACGCGAGCCGTTTCCTGACGCCGGCCTCGGTGAAGATCGCCCTGCTCGGGGCCCTCAGCTTCTGCGTGGCCACCGCCGCCGGCGTGCTCTTCGCCAAGCTGATGAACGTCTTCCTGCGGGAGAAGATCAACCCGATCATCGGCGCGGCGGGGGTCTCCGCCGTGCCCGACAGCGCGCGGGTCTGCCAGATGGTGGGCGCGAAGGAGGATCCGCAGAACTTCCTCATCATGCACGCCATGGCCCCCAACGTGGCGGGCGTCATCGGCTCGGCCGTCGCCGCCGGCGTCTTCCTCTCGAGATTCGTCTTCTAGCCGTCGACCGGTCGTCGCGTTCGGGCGGACGGCCCGGACCGGCCGGGTCGCGCAGCGAGAAAAAGGGCCCCCCGCGGGGGGCCCTTTTCGCCGAGGCCGGTCCGAGCCGTCCGCCCGAAGGCGCCGCTACTTGTCCTTCTCGACGTTGACGTGCACGCCGTCGACCTCGTCGAGGTTCTCGAGCATGGTCTGCCACGACTCGTCCTCGAATTCCTTGACGAGCTTGAACATGGTGCCGATGTCGAGGTCGCCCATGACGTTCACGAAGGCCACGGAATCGTCGGGCTCGTAGGTCACGAGCATGATCCCGACCATGTTGCCCGCGTCGTCGTACTGGGTGCTGACACTGACGGTCTCGTCGTCGTCCTTGAAGTAGATCAGGCGCTTCCAACCGTCCTTCTCGAGGCGCTCGGTGACCTTCGCCACGGCGGAGGCCGCGGTGTCGTCGCGTCCGTCCATGCTCCAGCTCTTCACGCGCACCGACCTGATCATCTGCAGGGCCTTGAGCAGGGCCGGATCCTGGTGTTCCTGGCTGGCGGCGATGCCCAGGAGCATGGCGCCGAGTTCGATGTCCTGGATCTCGTCGGCGTCGGCCGGGATCCTGATCCATTCCAGATCCATGTAGCCGCGCTGGCCCTTCAGGTCGTCGGCCAGGGCCTGCCCGGCGAGAGAGAAGGTGAGCAGGCAGAGCCCGACGAGCATGATGTTGCGTTTCATCCTTGGCCTCCAGTGTCGGATGCGCCGTTGGCGCCGTTGGGAGTGTGGGCATCAGGAGCATGGGGCGACCGCAGGGAACCGCTCACGGCTCCGGGCAGGCGATCGCCGAAGACTTCGGTCATGGTGCGGGTGCGGCTGCGGTCCAGGACCCCGGCCGTCAGGGCCAGCACGTTGATGACGTCGCGGCGGGCCTGGTCGACCTCCGCCTGGGTGTAGGCACCGTGTCCGGCGGGCGCCGCGGCGGGTCGGCCGTCGCGCAGGGCGGGCACCAGGACGAACAGGGCCAGGGCCGCGGCCACGAGGCCGCTGGTGGCCAGGCGGAGCCACGGTCGCGGCGCGCCGCGACCGCGGTCGGCCGGGATGTCGAGCGGCAGCAGCGCCGCCAGGCCGCGGGTCACCGCGTCGGGGCACGGCGCCACGGGGAGCGAGCCGAGCACGGTGCGCAGGTCGATCTCGCGCGCCAGTTCCTCGCGGCAGCCGCCGCAGGCGGACAGGTGGGCCTCGAGGGCTTCGCGGCGGTCCCGGGGCAATTCGCCCGCGGCGTAGTCCGCCAGGTGGATCTCGTAGAACTCGCAGTCGCGCATCATCCGATTCCCCTCCTGGCCTGCGGCGGAATCTCGGCGGCTGTCAGGGCCGACCGCAGGCTCTTGCGGGCACGGTGGATCTGCACCTTCAGCGCGCTGACGGACTTGCCCAGCGCCTCGCCGATCTCGTGCAGCTTCATGTCCTGGAAGTAGTGCATCATCATCACGGTCCGCGTCTCGGGCGTCAGGGTGTCGAGGGCGGCGAGCAGGCGCCGCTGGCGTTCGTCGAGCACCACGCCGAGGCTCGGATCCGCGGCCGGCCCCTGCTCGGCGACCAGGTGGTCGACGGCATCGGGATCCGGCTGGCCGAAGTTGTTGCGCTGGGCCCGGCGGCGCCGGGCGTGGTCGATGCACAGGTTGTGGGTGACCCGCGTCAGCCAGCCGCCGACCTTCTCAGGGTCGATCTCGGCGTAACGGTCCCACAGCTTCAGGAAGGCCTCCTGGGTGACGTCCTCGGCCTCGTGGGGGTCACGCAGGCTGTAGAGGGCCACCGAGTAGATCCGGTCCTTGTGCTGCGCCAGCAGTTCTGTGAAGACGTGTCGTTCCATGGTAACGGCATAGACGGATGGGGGCGGGCCGGGTTACACCGGGCAAGGGGAAATTCGTCCCGCGCCCGGATGATCCGGCCCAGCGCAGGCCTATGATATTGTGGGACATATGGTTGAATAAAACGGCCCCCGCGCCGGGCGGGGGCCGTCCGGGAAGCCGGAGCGGCCTTCAGCCGGCCGTCTCGGGCTCGATGACCACCAGGACGTCGCCCGGATTCACCGACTGTCCGGCGCCGACGGGAATCTCCCGCACGGTGCCGGAGACCGCCGCCGTCAGCTCGTTCTGCATCTTCATGGCCTCGACGACGATGACCGGATCGCCCAGGTTCACCCGGTCGCCCAGGGCGACCTTGATCTCGACCACGAGGCCGGGGATGTCGGCGGCGATGGTGCCGCTGCCGGCGCCGCCGCCGAGGCTCTCGAGGGCCTGCGCCTTGAGCTCGTCCATCACCGTCAGGGCGACCGGACGACCGTTCACCGTCACCTGCAACTGGCCGTTGCCGTTCACGCCGGTCACGTGCACCAGGTGCAGCCGGCCGCCGTAGCGGATCGAGATGGCCTTCCCGTTGAGGACGGGGCGGTAGTTGACGGGGGTCAGCTCGCCGTCGTCGACCTGGACCGCGGTGTCCCGGCCGTCGCGCGCCACCACGGCCCCGCGCTGCTCCGGTCCGATGTTCAGGACGTATTTCTTCTTGAGCACGGCGGATCCTTTCTCAGCGGTTGCCGGTCATGGTGCGGCGGGCGTTCAGGCGCCAATTGCTCGCGGGCGCGGCGACGGCGCCGTCCGACCCGGCGGCTCCCGTCCGGCGCATGGCCTCGAACAGGGCCGAGGCCGCGATGATCGCCTCAGTGGTCTCCCCGTCCAGCTCCGGCAGCCAGTCCGCGGCGTCGAAGCATTCGCCGACGAAGGCCGTCGTGTAGGAGCCGTCGACGAAGGCCGGCTGGTCGAGTACCCAGAGGTGGAAGGGCAGGTTGTGCACCGGCCCGTGCAGGGTGAACTCGCGCAGGGCCCGCTTGCTGCGGGCGATGGCCTGGGCGCGGTCCTCGCCCCACACGATGAGCTTGGCCAGCATGGGATCGTAGTGGATGGGCACGTCGAAGCCCTCGTACACGCCCGTGTCCAGGCGCACCCCCGGTCCCGTGGGCGGGGTCAGGGCTTCGATGCGGCCGATCGAGGGCGCGAAGTTCCGCGACGGATCCTCGGCGTAGAGCCGGAATTCGAGGGCCCAACCGCGCTGCTGCAGCTCGTCCTGCGTGTAGCACAGCCCGTCGCCCTGGGCGATGAGCACCTGCGCCCGCACCAGATCGGTGCCCGTGACCATCTCGGTCACCGGGTGCTCCACCTGCAGGCGGGTGTTCATCTCCAGGAAGTAGAACTCACCGCCGGGCGCGAGGATGAACTCGACCGTCCCCGCGCCACGGTAGTCGATGGCCTCGGCCGTGCGCACGGCCGCCGCGCAGATCTCGGCCCGCAGCGCCGGCGACAGGGAGGGGGAGGGGCTCTCCTCGATCACCTTCTGGTGGCGACGCTGCACCGAACACTCGCGCTCGAAGACGTGGACCGCCCGGCCGCGGCCGTCGCCGAGCACCTGCACCTCGATGTGCTTCGGATTGGTGATGTACTTCTCGACGAAGACGGCGTCGTTGGCGAACGAGGCGCCCGCCTCGCCCATGGTCTGCCGCAGGGCGCTGGCCATCTCCCCGGCCTCGTGCACCACGCGCATGCCCTTGCCGCCACCGCCGGCCGAGGCCTTCAGCAGCACCGGGTAGCCGATCTCGTCGGCGATGGCGATGGCCACCTGCGGGTCGGTCACGGCCTCGTCGGTGCCCGGCACCACGGGCACGCCGCTCGCGCGCATCTTGCGCCGCGAAGCCAGCTTGTCGCCCATGACCTCCATCATTTCCGCCGTGGGCCCGATGAAGACGATCCCCGCCTCCTCGACCGCGCGGCTGAACGGCCCGTTCTCCGAGAGGAAGCCGTAGCCGGGGTGGATGGCCTCGGCGCCGGTCTTCTTCGCCGCGGCGATGATCTTCTCGCCGACGAGGTAGCTCTCGGAAGCCGGAGCGGCGCCGACGTACACGGCCTCGTCCGCCGAAAGGACATGCAGGGCGGTGCGGTCCACGTCGGAATACACGGCCACCGTGGCGATGCCCATGTCCTTGAGGCCCTGGATGACGCGCACGGCGATCTCGCCGCGGTTGGCCACGAGGACCTTGCTGAATCGTTTCGTTGCGCTCACGTCCCGTCTCCGCATCTACAGGGGGATGTTGCCGTGCTTCTTGGGCGGCAGCGACTGCTTCTTGCCCGCCAGGTTGTTCAGGGCGGTGATCAGGCAGGCGCGCGTGTCCGCGGGCTCGATGACGTCGTCCAGGTAGCCGAGTCCGGCGGCGATGAACGGGTTGGCGTAGGTCTCGTTGTAGTCCTCGACCAGCTTCGCCCGCTCGGCGTCCGCATCGTCGGCTTCGGCGAGGGCCTGCCGGTAGAGGATGTTCACCGCGCCCTCGGGCCCCATCACCGCGAGTTCCGCGCCGGGCCAGGCCACGTTGTAGTCGGCCCGGATGTGCTTGCTGTTCATGACGTCGTAGGCACCGCCGTAGGCCTTGCGCGTGATCACCGTCAGCTTGGGCACCGTGGCCTCGCAGAAGGCGTACAGCAGCTTGGCGCCGTGGCGGATGATGCCGCCGTACTCCTGCTCGGTGCCGGGCAGGAAGCCGGGCACGTCCTCGAACACCACCAGCGGGATGTTGAAGCAGTCGCAGGTGCGCACGAAGCGCGCCCCCTTCATGCTCGACGGGATGTCGAGCACGCCGGCCTGGAACTTGGGCTGATTGGCCACGATGCCCACGGGCTGGCCGTCCAGGCGCGCGAAGCCGCAGATGATGTTCTGGGCGTGGCGCGGCTGGACCTCCATGAAGTCGCCCTCGTCCACCACGAGCCGGATCACGTCGAGCATGTCGTAGGGCTTCCGGCTGTCGTCCGGGACGATGCCGTTGAGTTTCTCCTCGCGGCGGTCCGGCGCATCGTTGGGCACGATGCGCGGCGGGTCCTCGAGGTTGTTCTGGGGCATGAAGCTCAGCAGCCGCCGGGTCATCAGCAGGCAGTCGGCGTCGCTGGCCGCGGTGAAGTGGGAGACCCCGCTCTTGGTGGCGTGGGTGTTGGCGCCGCCGAGTTCCTCGAAGGTCACGTCCTCGTTGGTGACCATCTTGATGACGTTCGGTCCGGTCACGAACATGTAGCTCGTCTGGTCGACCATCAGGGTGAAGTCGGTGATCGCGGGCGAATAGACGGCGCCGCCGGCGCAGGGGCCGAGGATGGCCGAGATCTGGGGGATCACGCCGCTGGCCATGGTGTTGCGCCAGAAGATCTCGGCGTAGCCGGCCAGCGAGCGCACACCCTCCTGGATGCGGGCGCCGCCGCTGTCGTTCAACCCGATCACGGGGCAGCCGTTCTCGAGGGCCTGGTCCATCAGGCGGCAGATCTTCAGGGCGTTGGCCTCGCTCATGGAGCCGCCGAAGACGGTGAAGTCCTGGGCGAAGACGTACACCTGACGGCCGTCGATGCGGCCGACCCCGGTCACCATCCCGTCGCCCACGGGCCGGCTCTTGTCCATGCCCATCTCGTGGCTGCGGTGGGTGACGAAGACCCCCGTCTCCTGGAAGCTGCCCTCGTCCAGCAGCAGGTGGATGCGCTCACGGGCGGATAGCCGTCCCTTGGCATGGATCTTCGCGATCTTCTCGGGTCCGCCGCCGGCGTGGGCCTGGGCCCGCAGCGCATTCAGACGTGCGAGGCGGTCGTTGAAGGAATGGGCCATGATCTTCCTCGAAGGGGGAGGGGATGGGGTCAACACGTTGCGAATTCTAGCAGAAAATCCGCCCTTGCCAAGAGTTGCTCACGGGTTTTCGAAAGGCGGGATCAGGCGCGGCTCTCGCCCTGGCGCAGGACGACGCGGTCGATGAGCTCGGCCAGGTCGCGGTGGCTGGACGGTTTCAGGAGGAATTCGCCGATTCCGGCTTCGCGGGCCTGCTGCTCGTTGAAGCTGTCGCGGAAGCCGGTCAGCAGGATCACGGGGAGGTCCGGGCGCACGTCGTGGATGCGTCGGGTGAGCCGGACGCCGCTCATGTGGGGCATGATCTGGTCGGTGACCAGCACGTCGAAGATCTCCGGCGTGGCCACGAAGTCGTTCAGGGCGTTGCGGCTGTCGTTGTGGGTGACGACCCGGTAGCCGAGCCGGCGCAGGCCGCGCGAGAGGACCTTGCTGACCATCTCCTCGTCGTCGACGAGCAGGACCGTGGCTTTCGTGGCGGTCACCCGCGACGGCACCAGGGTGGGGCCGCTCACGACCGGCGTGTCGGCGTCGGCGACGACGGCGGTGGCCGGCGTGATGGCCGCCAGGACCGGACTCCGCGCCGGGGCCACGGAGATCAGCTCGGTCTCGGGCTGCGGCACGCTCCACGCAATGAGGGGGAAGAACAGGTCGAAGGTCGAGCCCCGGCCCACCTGGCTGCGCACGATGGCGGCGCCGTCGTGGGACTCGAGGATCCGGTAGACGGTGCTCAGGCCGATCCCCATGCCCTTGCCCTCGCCCTCGGCCCCGGTGAAATACGATTCGAAGATGTGCTCGAGGGTCGCCTGGTCCATGCCCCGGCCGTCGTCCCGGACCGACAGGCGGACATAGCTGCCCGGCCCCAGTTCCTGGGGGACGGCCTTGTGCCAGCCGGTGACGACCTCTTCCGAGAGCGTGACCTCGAGGGTGCCCCGCCCCCGCAGCATGGCGTTCATGGCGTTGCTCGCCAGGTTCATGAGGATCTGCTGGACCGCGGTCGTCGTGACGAGCACCGGGCCGCAGTTCTTGAGGTCGTCCTGCACCGTCACCGAAGCCGGCAGGATGTCGCGCAGCAGCTTGACCGTGTCGCGCACCACCGGCAGCAGTGCGGTGGGCTTGCGGGCCTGGTCGGCCTGGCGGTAGAAGTCGCTCAGCTCGCGCACCAGTTCGGTGGCGACGTGGCCCGCCTTCATGACCCGCTCGAGTTCGTCCTGCACCGGCGTCGCGGCGGGCAGCTCGTGGCTGGCCATGCGGGTGTGGCCGAGGATCACCGCGAGCAGGTTGTTCAGGTTGTTGACGATGCTGCCGGCGAGGATGCCGACGGCCTCCATGCGGTGGGCCTGCTTGAGCTGGGTCTCGAGTTGCCGGCGTCCCGTCTCGTGCTCCCGCGCCTCGGCGACGAGCCGGCGCACGCGCCGCCGCTGGCGCCGGTTGTCGAACCCGAGCCAGACCGCTGCGGCGAGAACCCCGAGAAGGGGCAGAAGCCATTCCAAATGCAGGTTTTCCGTCATGGGACCTCGAGGGAGAAGGCTGTGTATGGTCCTCAGACTACACGAGTTCCGGCATTTCGACAACAGATATCAGGGCCACCTGCGAAATAAGTGAGGGGCGGACCGGGTCCGCCCCTCGAGGCTCTACTGGAGGTTGGCGAACCGCTGCTCTAGCGGAACATCGCCTTGACCGAACCGAGCGAGATGTCCTCGACACCCACGGCGCAGTTCACGATGGGGATCCCATCGGCGTACGGCTCGAGCTTGAAGGCGCCGAACGTGTACGTGTAGATGCCGGTGGCGTTGTTGTAGCACTGGCCTTCCATCACGTCGGCGAAGTTGTAGAAGTAGTCGTCGAAGATCAGCACGGTGCCGTCCAGGGCGATCACGTTCCACTCGCCGAAGCCCAGGTCGAAGCCGGGGGGCACTTCCATGCCGTCCTGGATCGTGATCTGGACGCTCTCCCAGGGCTCGCCGTCGGCGATGACCTGGGCGGCGGTCAGCACGTACGGGGCCAGGGGCGCGCCGGAACCGGTCTGCAGCACGTAGCCGTACAGGCCGGCCGAGACCACGTCGATCTCGGTCATGTCGAAGTACTCCTTGATCTCGCCGCAGATCGACACGATGTCGCCGGGGGCCAGGCCCGGGTCGCCACCCGTGTAGACCCAGATGCCGCTGTACTCGCCGGTGGCGGGCTCGGCACCCGTGGGCACCTGCTGGCCCCAGAAGCCGATGGAGCGGACGGCCGTCACGATGACGTCGCAGGGCACGCCCAGCGTACCGGGAGCGTGGTTCACGGGATCGGTCTGGATGTCGAAAATGCGGTCGCCGCACGCCTGGGCGGCGCCGGCGGAAACGAGGATGACCAACAGAGTAGCGAGAGCAATCTTCTTCATTGAGGTCCCTCCAGTAACTTGGGCCGCACCCGGCGAGGGGGCGAAAAAACACGGAATCCCGTTGTTTTCCAGTCGATGCAGCGCAAGTTTCCGTTTGCGGCCGAAATTTGTTGTCGTGAAAAGCCCATTCCGAGCCTCGAAACGCACAATATCATGCAATCCGATGCCTGTCTACGAAAAAAAAGAGGATTTTGTGGTTTTGAGCCGCTTTTTCCATCTGTTAACATGCGCGGGCGGACGAGATCTCACGCAAGCACCTGCCAATGAAGGGACAAGGAGCCGTGGAGTACGCCAACATCCTCTGCCGGGTCGACGCCGGCATCGCCTCCGTGACGGTCAACCGGCCGGACAAGATGAACGCCCTGAACGCCGCGACCATCGGCGAACTGGACTGCTGCTTCGCGGCCCTGGCGGGTGATCCGGCCGTCCGGGTGGTCATCCTGACCGGCGCCGGCGAGAAGGCCTTCGTGGCGGGGGCCGACATCGGCGAACTGGCCGACCTGGCGGCCGGGGCCGGCGAAAGGCTGGCCGCGCGGGGCCAGGCCCTGATGAACCGCATCGAGAACCTGGGCAAACCGGTCATCGCGGCCATCAACGGCTTCGCCCTGGGCGGCGGTTGCGAACTGGCCATGGCCTGCACTTTCCGCTACGCCGCGGACGGCGCCAAGCTGGGGCTGCCCGAGACGGGGCTCGGCCTGATTCCGGGCTTCGGCGGCACCCAGCGCCTGCCGCGCCTGGTGGGGCGGGGGCGGGCGGCCGAGATGATCCTGCTGGGCAACATGATCGGGGCGGTCGACGCCATGGCCATCGGGCTGGTGAACAAGGTCTATCCCCGGGAGGAATTCGCCGATTCGGTGCGGCTCGTGGCCGAGGCCATCGCGGGCAAGTCGACCCTCACGACCCGCCTGGCCCTGCAGGCGGTCAACGACGGCCAGCAGGTCGACCAGGACAGCGGCTGCCGGCTGGAGGCGGCCCTGTTCGGGATCGCCGCGGCCTCGGCCGACGCCCACGAGGGGTGCGCCGCGTTCCTGGCCAAGCGCAAACCCGAATTCCGCGACAAATAGGACTTTCCAGGTCCATGAGACCCCGGCGGGGGCTGTCAATTATCTTTTGGGCGGCCCCCGCCGACCTATTATGTTAGCGACATAACAGCATCACCCGCGTCTCCTTCCCGAGCCCGAGAGGGGTGTTCCATGAGCGACCGGACTGCCGTTGACCTGCCCTCCATGGAAGTCAACGAGGAGCTCTGCAAGGGCTGCCAACTCTGCATCGACGTGTGCCCCAAGAGCGTCATCGCCATCAGCGAGAAGCTCAACAGCGCCAGCTATCATCCGGCGTACTACACGGGGGCCGACTGCACCGGCTGCGGGCTGTGCTTCTACGCCTGCCCCGAGCCGGGCGCCATCCGCGTCGTCAAGCCCTAGGGCCGCGATTCCGGCGGCCCGGGCCGCCGTCCTGTTCCGACGGATCCACAACACGGGAGAGAAGTCCATGGCCAGACAATTCATGAAGGGCAACGACGCGATCATCGTCGGCGCCCTGGCGGCCGGGTGCCGGGCCTACTACGGCTACCCCATCACCCCCGCCAGCGAGATCGCCCACGCGGCGGCCCAGCACTTCCCGGCTCTCGGCGGCGTCTTCATCCAGGCCGAGAGCGAGGTCTCGGCCATCAACATGGTCTACGGCACCGCCGGCATGGGGGTGCGCACCATGACCGCCTCGTCCAGCCCCGGCTTCAGCCTCAAGCAGGAGGGCCTGAGCTACTGCGCCGGCGCCGAACTGCCCTGCGTCGTGGTGAACATCGTGCGCGGCGGTCCCGGCCTGGGCAACATCGCCCCCGAGCAGGCGGACTACTTCCAGATCACCAAGGGCGGCGGCCACGGCAACTACCGCCTGATCACGCTGGCGCCGAACGGGGCGCAGGAAATGTGCGACCTGACCATGCTGGCTTTCGACCTGGCCGACACCTACCGCAACCCGGCCTGCATCATGGCCGACGGCATCACCGGCCAGATGATGGAGGTCGTCGAGATCCCCGAGGCCAAGCCGGTCCCGTTCGACCACAGCAGCTGGGAGGTCAGGGGCACCCCCGAGTCGTCCGGCAACCTGATCAGCTCGATCGTCCTCGAACCCGACGAGCTCGAGCGCCACAACCTGAAGATGGACGCCAAGTACAGGGACATCATGGCGAAGGAGGTGCGTTGCGAGGAGTACCGCACCGAGGATGCCGACCTGGTCGTCGTGGCCTACGGCGTGGTCAGCCGCATCGTCTACTCGGCCGTCGACGAGGCCCGGGCGGAGGGGCTGAAGGTGGGGCTGCTGCGTCCGATCACCCTCTGGCCGTTCCCGAGTGCCGCCATCGCGCGCCTGGCCGAAACGGCGCAGCGCTTCCTGGCCGTCGAACTCTCCACGGGCCAGATGGTCGAAGACGTGCAGCTGGCCGTGAACGGCCGGGCGCCGGTCCATTTCTACGGCCGCTGCGGCGGCATGGTCCCAGGCGGCAAGGAACTGCTGGCCGAGTTCAAGAAGGTCCTGGAAGGAGGCCAGTCGTGAAAACCTACGAGAAGAGCAACGGCTTCTACCAGGTCTTCGAGCGCAAGAGCGGGCCGGCCAAGGAGGCCACCCACTACTGCCCGGGCTGCGGGCACGGCAACATCCACAAGATGATCGCCGAGAGCCTCGAGGAACTGGGCCTGACCAAGCAGACCGTCTTCGTCTCGCCGGTGGGCTGCTCGGTCTTCGGCTACTACTACTTCGACTGCGGCAACTTCCAGGCGGCCCACGGGCGTGCGCCCGCGGTGGCCACGGCCGTCAAGCGGACCAATCCCGAGGCCATCGTCATCTCCTACCAGGGCGACGGCGACCTTGCGGCCATCGGCACCGCCGAAACGATCCACGCGGCCAACCGCGGCGAGAACATCACGGTGTTCTTCGTCAACAACGCCATCTACGGCATGACGGGCGGCCAGATGGCGCCCACGACCATGATCGGCCAGCGCTCGGCGACCACGCCCGGCGGTCGCGTGGAGGACCTCCACGGCAACCCGATCCGCATGGCCGAGATGCTGGCGACCCTGCCCGCACCGACCTACATCGAGCGCGTGGCCATCGGGCACAGCAAGCACATCATGAAGGCCCGCAAGGCCATCAAGAAGGCCCTGCAGATCCAGAAGGAGGGCAAGGGCTACAGCTTCGTCGAGATCGTCTCGGCCTGCCCCACCGGCTGGAAGATGGATCCGGTCCACGCCCGCGACTGGCTCGTCGACGACATGCTCAAGGTCTTCCCGCTGGGCGTGTTCAAGGACGAGAGCGACATCCGCGACGAGGGTGACTGGGATCGCCACTACGAGGACTTCGACACCGCCAAGGTGAACTCGTACCTCGACCGCATGAAGAGCGCCGTGGGCGAGATCGAGCCGAAGGAACTGCCCTTCGACCTGAACTGCAAGTTCGCCGGTTTCGGCGGCCAGGGCATCCTCACCCTCGGCCTCTTCCTGTCTCAGATCGGCATGAAGGCCGGCCAGAACGTCAGCTGGTTCCCGGCCTACGGTCCGGAGATGCGCGGCGGCACGGCCAACTGCTCGGTGAACCTGGCGAAGGACCGCATCGGCACGCCGCTCGTCGATCACCCCAACGTGCTGGTGGTCATGAACCAGCCCTCGCTCGACGCCTTCGAGAAGGACGTCGTCGACGGCGGCACGATCATCGTCGACACGACGGTGGTCGAGGGCAAGGCCGACCGCGGGCGCCTGAACGTGGTGGAGATCCCCGCCAGCGACATCGCCGACGAGGTGGGCACCGCGAAGGTGGCCAACGTGGTCGTGCTGGGCGCCCTGGTGGCCGCCACCGACGCGTTCACGCCGGAGTTCTGCGAGGACACCCTGCGGGCGATCATCAAGAAGAAGAGCCTGATCGACATGAACATGGAGGCCTTCCGGCGCGGCTACGACTACGTCCGGAAGAGCTAGCCGACGGGCCGACCGGGGCGTTGCCGCGTCCCGCGCTCCGGGCCGGCCCGCGCACGCCGTGGGCCGGCCCTTTCCTTCCGCAAGAGGTGCAGAGATGATCATCGGATTGCCGCGTTCCCTGACGCCCGACGAGTTCCGGGCGGCGTTGCCGCCCCGCGCCGTGGGCAACCTGACCCGCCTCGGCGCCGAGGTGCTGCTCGAGCGGGGCGCCGGAGCGGGCGCGGGCTTCGCCGACGACGCCTACGCCGCCGCCGGCGCGCGGGTCGTGGGCGAGGTGGACGAGCTCTATACCCGGTCCGACGTGCTGCTCATGGTGGACCGCCCGGATCCCGCGCGGCTCGACCTGCTGCACGAGGGCCAGGTCCTCATGGCCATGCTGCATCTGGCCGCCGGCGATCCGGCCGTGGTCGACGCCCTGCTCGCGCGCGGCTGCACGGCCATCGACTTCGCCACGATCCAGGACGAGCGCGGCAACCTGCCCGCCCTGCGGCCCCTGTCGCAGATCGCCGGCCGCATGGTGCCCCAGATCGCCGCCCGCTACCTGCAGACCGATCACGGCGGCCTGGGCATCCTGCTGGGCGGCGCCCCGGCCGTACCGCCGGCCGAGGTCGTGGTCATCGGCGCCGGCACCGTGGGGCGCAACGCCGTGCGCGCCTGCGTGGGCAGCGGCGCCCGGGTCACCCTGCTCGACACCGACTTCGACCGCATCAGCGAGATCGACTGGGCCTTTCCCGGCCAGGTCACGACCTTCCGCGCCAACGAGGCGACCCTGCGCAAGGTGCTCGGCTACGCCGACGTCGTGGTCGGGGCGGTGCTCATCCCGGGCAGCCGCACGCCGCACCTGGTGACCAAGGAGATGGTGGGCCTGCTGCGCGACAAAAGCCTCATCATCGACATCTCCATCGACCAGGGCGGCTGCTTCGCCACGAGCCGTCCGACGCGCCTGTCCGATCCGACCTACGTCGTCGACGGCATCACGCACTTCTGCGTGCCGAACCTGACGAGCCTGGTGGCCCGCAGCGCGACCTACGCCCTGACCAACGCCATCCAGCCGTACGTGACGGCCGTCGCGCGGGACGGGATCGCCGCGGCGGTGGCCGCCGACCCGCACCTGGCCCGCGGCGTCAACGTCCACGCCGGCCGCATCACCCACCCCGGGCTGGCCGCCGCCCGCGGCGTGGCCGCGGCGCCCCTCGTTCCCGGCGGCCCGGGAGGTGACGCATGAGCTGGATGTCCGTCTACCGGGAGCGCCTGTGCACGGCCGCCGAGGCCGTCGCCGGCATCGCGTCCGGCCAGACCGTGTACCTGGGCAGCGGCTGCGCCGCGCCCCACACCCTCATCGAGGCGCTGACCGCGCGGGCCGAAGAGCTGCAGGACGTGGAGATCATCCACCACCTGACCCTCGGCGCCGCCCCGTACATCGCCCCGGAGATGAAGGGGCACTTCCGCCTGAACGACTGCTTCGTCGGCGCCAACACGCGGGAGGCGGTCAACGAGGGCCGGGCCGACTACGTGCCCGTGCACCTGCACGAGATGGCGCGGCTCTTCCGCCGCCGCGTCATCGAGCTCGACGCCGCCCTGGTGATCGTCAGCCCGCCCGACGAGCACGGCTTCTGCTCGTTCGGCATCGAGGTGGGGGTCACCAAGCCGGCGGCCCTCGCCGCGCGGACGATCATCGCCGAGGTGAACCGCCGCATGCCGCGCACCCTCGGCGACAGCTTCATCCACGTCTCGAAGATCGACCGTTTCGTCGAGACCGACAACGATCTCGACGAGTTCCGGCCCGACCCGCCCACCGCGATCGAGCGGCGCATCGGGCAGCATGTGGCGGGCCTGATCCCCGACGGGGCCTGCCTGCAGCTCGGCCTCGGCGCCATCCCCAATGCCGTGCTGGAATTCCTCGGCGACCACCGCGACCTCGGCGTCCACACCGAGATGTTCACCGAGTCGCTGCCCGATCTGGTGCGGCGCGGCGTGGTCACCGGCGAGAAGAAGACGTTCCATCCGGGCAAGGTCGTGGCGGGGTTCGTCATGGCCACGCGCGAGGTGTACGACTTCGCCCACGACAACGCCCTGATCGAGTTCCATCCCACGGAGTACGTCAATCATCCCGTGAACATCGCCCGCAACGAGAACATGACGGCCGTGAACAGCGCCATCCAGGTCGACCTGACGGGGCAGGTGTGCAGCGACAGCATCGGCCAGCGGATTCACAGCGGTTTCGGCGGGCAGGCCGACTTCATGCGCGGGGCGGCCCTCGCGCGCGGCGGCCTGCCGGTGACGGCGCTGCCGTCGGTGACGAGCGACGGGAAGACTTCCCGCATCGTGCCGCTGCTCGATCCGGGCGCCGGGGTGGTGCTGACCCGCGCCGACGTGCACGTGGTGGTGACCGAGTACGGCGTGGCGCCCATGCTCGGCCGCAACGTGCGGCAGCGGGCCGAGGCCCTCATCGCCATCGCCCACCCGGATTTCCGGGAGGACCTGCTTGCCGCGGCCCATGCGCGGGGGCTGTACGGCCGACTCTTTCCCGGCGGGATCCCGGGCGGCGGCGACGCGGTGTGAATGCCGTCTAGGCGGGAGCGGTCAGCCAGTCGGTGAGGGCGGGCACGAGTTCCGCCATGGCCGCTGCGAGTTCGGCGGGGGCGCCCGACGGTTCGCGTTCGCGCGCCTTCAGCTCGTTCTCGAAGGCCCGCGCGGCGGCGTGGACGCGCGGCGCGCCCAGGTTGCCCGCCGTGCCGCGCAGGGCGTGGACCAGATGCAGGGCGAGGCCGAAATCGCGGTCGCCCAGGGCGGCGTCGATGCGGCTGACGTCGGCTCCGTGCTGCTCGATGAAGAGGCGCGCGAGCCGGCGCAGCAGAGCGGCGTTGCCGCCCATGTTGGCGAGGGTCGCGGCCAGGTCCAGGCCGGCGACGTCGGGCAGGGGGGCTGTGGTCGAGGTCATGCGCGTGCTCCCGGTCGGGGTCCGACACCCCTGATCGGACGGCTCGCCCGCTCGGTTGAGCGGATCCCCTCTGTTGACATTTTGTCTTTTCGGTGACAATTTGTCGCCGCAGGTGAGGCCCCTTTCCAACCCGGCCGGAGAACCATGAACGACGCGCACACACCGACCCCCGGACCGGCACCGACAGCCGGCGCCGACACCGCTCCCGAGAACGACGCCACGATCCTCGTGGTCGACGACGAGCCGGAACTGGGCCGGGCCCTGAGCAAGCTGCTCGGGCGGAACGGCTACCACGTGCTGACGGCCGGGAACGGCGAGGAGGGTCTCGCCCTGCTGCGCCAGAACGAGATCCATCTCGTGCTCACCGATCTGCAGATGCCGCGCATGGGGGGGCTGGACCTCCTGAAGGCCGGGCAGGTGGTGTCGCCGAGCACCGAGTTCGTCATCATCACCGGCCACGGCACCATCGAGACGGCGGTCGACGCCATGAAGTCGGGCGCCTACGATTTCATCGAGAAGCCGTTCAGCACCACGACCACGCTCAAGGTCGTGCGCAAGGCGCTGGAGAAGCAGAACCTCATCGCCGAGAACCGGCAGCTGCGCGAGAAGCTCGACGAGATGGAGGGGCTGAACTCGATCATCGGCAACAGCGACCCCATGCGCGCCGCCATCGACACCGCCCGCCAGGTGTCGCCGAGCAGCGCGACGATCCTGATCACCGGCGAGAGCGGGACCGGCAAGGAGGTCTTCGCCTCGGCCATCCATCGCTGGAGCGACCGGGCCAAGCGCACCATGGTGCGGGTCAGCTGCGCCGCCCTGCCGGAGACCCTTCTCGAGGCCGAACTCTTCGGCTACGAGAAGGGCGCCTTCACCGGGGCGGTGGCCCGCCGCCAGGGCCGCTTCGAGGCCGCCCACCGGGGCACGCTCTTCCTCGACGAGGTGGGGGAGATGACCCTCACCACCCAGGTCAAGCTCCTGCGGGTCCTGCAGGAGGGGGTCTTCGAACGTCTGGGCGGGCAGGAGGCCATCGAGGTCGACGTGCGGATCATCGCCGCGACCAACGCCGACCTCGAGCGCCGCGTGGCCGAGGGCACGTTCCGCGAGGACCTCTACTACCGCCTGAACGTCATCAATCTGGAATTGCCGTCGCTGCGCAGCCGCGGCGCCGACGTCGACCTGCTCGCCAACTACTTCCTGCGCAAGTACAACGACAAGAACGGCAAGAACCTGCAGGGCTACACGGCGGCGGCGCAGGAGGTGCTCGGGCGCTACGCCTGGCCGGGCAACGTGCGCGAGCTGGAAAACGCCATCGAACGGGCGGTCGTGCTCAGCAAGGGCTCTCTCGTCGACGTGGACGTGCTGCCGCCGGCGGTCGTCTCCGGGCGCCAGCGGGTCGATGCGGTGACGATCCCGGTGGGGACGCAGCTGCGCGACGCCGAGATGGCGCTGATCCAGGCCACCCTCGAGAGCGTCGACGGCGACAAGGAGACCGCGGCCAACATCCTGGGCATCGCGGCCCGCACGATCTACCGGAAAATGCAGTAAACAGGCGATTGGATGGCGCAGACGGCCTTTGGCCGCCTTGCTCCCCGCCCCGGTGCACACTATATTGGCGCCCACCGACGCGAGAGTGGCGAAACTGGCAGACGCGCAGGATTTAGGTTCCTGTGGGGCAACCCGTGGGGGTTCGAGTCCCCCCTCTCGCACCACGCTCAGAAAGACGAGGACCGGACCATGACCGAGAACCAGACCAACCCCGCCCCCCAGGGCCCCTTCAAGACGACCCTCGAGGCCCCCGAGAGCTGGAAGCGGGTGGTCAAGGCGGAGGTTTCGCGGGAGTACTACGACAGGGAGTACGCCGCGCGTCTGAAGAAGGCCGTCAAGAGCCACCAGAAGCCGGGCTTCCGCAAGGGGCGCACGCCCAGGGCCGTGGTCGAGAAGGAACTGGGCGGGTACCTGCGCATGGAGACGGTCGAGGCCCTGGTGCCGAAGGCCTGGATGAGCGCGGTGCTCGAGCACCGCCTCGCCCCGCTGACCGACCCGGCCCTGGAGAATCTCGAGTTCGGCGACGACGGCCCGCTGACCTTCGATCTCGTGGTCGAGGTGCGGCCCGAGATCGTCCTGGGCGACATCAACGAGATCCCGGTGAAGAAGCGCGCGGTCGAGGTGACGGACGCCGACGTGGACGAGGTGCTTGCCCGCCTGCAGGAGAGCCGCGCCACCTTCGCGCCCGTCGAGCGGGCCGCCGCCGAGGGCGACCAGATCACCCTCGACCTGGTGCCGGGGGCCTGGGAAGGCCAGGCCGACTCGGGCAAGGTCATCGCCGACCAGCGGTTCGTCCTCGGCTCGCCCAACAACATGGAGGCCTTCAACACCGGCCTCGTGGGCGTGAAGGCCGGCGAGGAGAAGACCGTCGAGGTGAGCTACGCCGCCGACCACCCCAA